>JAPJRE010000296.1 GCA_030824725.1 Sphingomonas sp. | reverse complement strand
AACGGGGTCCCTTTTGGACGCCGATAGGGGGTCCTTTTTGGACGCCGATTGACAATCCAGACCAATAATAGCTTCAAATTAGATCGATCTTACCAGCCGCTAAATTTATCGATGACAGCTTTCAGGATGATTCAACGACGACCGGAACGACCGTATCTGGGGCGCATGCTTCCAAACGATTACACGCCGATCAAGCGGCATGTTCTGGCAGAAGCTGTCGTTGAGCGGGCGACCAGCGAACGACGCATTTTGGTCGACACCCGTCGACAGCGTGGCTGGGTGCAACGACCCAAAATCAGACATCCATGGTCACCTGCCCGCCCTCCCGGAAGCAGACGCTCGTTAATCGGGGCTCACCAACTCTAGCCGCCGCTTCGCCGAAGTTGCTGTCGTCACGCCCGCCCACCCTTGACTGGAGCTCGGTCGGCCGTTCAGCGCTTGCGCCGCCCTATCATTCGTTGACCGGACGACGGGCGTAGACACCATAAAACAGAATAACCGCATAGCAGAGCGCCGGAAGCGCCAGCGCGATGGCGAGGCTGCCGCTCATATCTGCCAGCGCCCCGGTCGCGAGCGGGACGACCGCGCCGCCGAAGATCGCGACATTTATGATGCCCGATCCATCCGCTGCACGGCGTCCCAGCCCTTCCGATGCGAGGCTGAAGATCGTCGGGAACATGATCGAGTTCATCAGCCCGATAGCGAGGAGGCTGTAGCCTGACACGGGACCCGTCGTGTTGGTCGACAGAAGGATCAAGGCGATCGCGCCGAACGCGACGGCGGCCAGCAGCTTGCCCGGGCTGACGATGCGCAGCAGCGCCGAACCGACGAAGCGCCCGACCATCGCGCCGCCCCAGTAGAAACCGATGAGCTTGCCGGCCGCCTGCTCGGGCAGCGCCAGAACGCTGGACTGCATCACGTAGCTCACCACGAGCGAGCCGATCGAAACCTCGGCCCCGACATACAGGAAGATGCACAGCGCACCCCAGCCGAAACGCCCGCGACCCAGCAGGTCGAGGCCCGCCAGCCCCGAACTGGGCTCGTGCCGCTCTTGGGGAAGCCGGTTGCGGAACAGCCAGACCGCACCCGCAACGACGAACAGCGCGACGGCAATGCCGACATAGCCGCGGACGATCGCCTGGCTCTCCGCCGTACGATAGGCGTCGAGCGCTGCCCCCGAGAGCTGATCGGCGCTGACGCTGGCTAGACTGCCCAGGATCAGGATCGCGCCGAGGACCGGGAAAATCGTCGTGCCGAGGGAGTTGAACGCCTGGGCGAAGGTGAGGCGACTGTGTGCGGTTCGGGGTGCGCCGAGCATCGAAATCAGCGGGTTGGCGACGACCTGGACAATGACGACGCCGCTGGCCAGGACGAACAATGCCAGCAGGAACAACGCATAGACCGCATTCTGCGACGCGGGGATGAACAGCAGGCAGCCGATCATCATGATCACCAGCCCGGCGACCGCACCGCGCATATAGCCGATCTTCTTGACGAGCTTCGCACCCGGAATGCCGATGACGAGATAGGCGGTGAAGAAACAGAACTGGATCAGCATCGCCTGCGTATAGTTGAGCGTGAACAGCTCCTTCAGCTTGGGGATGATGACGTCGTTGAGGCTGGTGATGCCCCCGAAGATGAAGAAGAGCGCGAAGACGAAGATCTGGAGGTCGGGCGCATGGACGCCCTGCGCGGTGGCGTCGCCGCCACCCGGATCAGCGGTATACACTCGGGCAGCGCCCGCGGCTGGGTCGATCGGGGTCATTGCCATCGGATCATGTCCCACTCTTCGGGCGGATACTAAGGTTGCGCCCTACAGATTGAAACGTAGCCAGATCGGTAAACGGCAAGGCGTTGCCAAACCTAATGCGCGGCAAATGGATTCGCCTCCTTGTCGATCTGTTTCACCAACGGCCTGCCCAATGTTCTCTCTGCCGCATTGGGTCTGGACCGAGGCTGATGTCGGCTGCCATCCAAGCGAACCTGATTCTGGCTATTCTAACGGTGCCGGCTGTGTATCTGATCTGACCAAGCGTCGGCGAACGTCGCGACCCGCTATCGTCGGCGCGCCGCCTCGAGACGTATGGCATAGCCGCCGCCGGGCGCCATCGCGATGGTCAGGATATCGCCCTTGCGAATTGTGCGCCTCTCGATCGCCATCGCGTGGCGGGCGCGGGTGCGATAGTCAGCATTGTCGCCGTCGCGGTAGATGGTCGCGGTGTAGGTGCGACCTGCGTCGAGGAAATCGAGCGTCACGGGCACGGTGCGCGCCTGTTCGTCGGTCAGTGCGCCCAGGAACCAGTCGTCCGATGTCCGGTCCTTGCGGGCGACCGCGACATGATCCCCGACTTCGCCGGTCAATACGCGCGTATCCTGCCAGTCGACCGGTACGTCGCGGATGAACCGGAACGCCTTGGGATATTTCGCATAGCTCTCGGGCGTGTCGGCAGCCATCTGCACCGGGGAATAGAGCACGACGTAGAGCGCCAGCTGCTTGGCGATCGTCGACAATATGTCGCTATCGTCCTGTCCCTTCAGGCTCAGCAAACCGGGCGTGAAGTCCATCGGCCCCTCCAGCATCCGCGTGAAGACCAGGTTCACCTCGTGCTCGGGCGGATTCTTGCCCCCCCAGGCGTTGTACTCCATCCCCCGCGAGCCCTCGCGCGCCATCCAGTTGGGATAGGTGCGCCGCAGTCCGGTATCCTTGATGGGCTCGTGTGCGTCGATCGACACCTTGTACTTCGCGGCGGCTTCCAGGACGCGGATGTGATGGTTCGCCATCCACTGGCCCTCATGCCATTCGCGCACGATCGTGCCGTCGGGCAGGCGACGCTCCAACTGGCCGGCGTCGGCCACATAGCCGGTCTTTACCACGCGTTCGCCGTGATCGGCGGCGAAGCGGAAGGCGGCGTCGAACTGATCCTCATAATGGCTGACCGCGCCACCGGTTTCGTGATGCCCGATCAGCGAGACGCCCTTGCGCTTGGCATAGGCGGTCAGTGCATCGGCATCGAAATCCGCGGTCGGCTGCGAGAAGTTCATGTTGTTGCCGTTGCCGAACCAGTCGCCGTCCCAACCGACGTTCCACCCCTCGACCAGCACGCCCGGGATGCGATTGCGCGCGGCGAAATCGATGTATTGGCGGACATGCGCGTTGGTCGCACCGTGTTTCGGCCCGCGCGCCCAGCTCCATGTCCCTTTGATCATGTTCCACCACACGCCGACGAACTTGCCAGGCTTGACCCAGCTGACGTCGCCGAGCTTGTTCGGTTCGTTGAGGTTGAGCATCAAATGGCTGTGATACAGGCCTGGTGCATCGTCGGCGACGATCAGCGTCCGCCATGGCGTGGTGAAGGCCCCCGTCTTGGTGACCTTCGGACCGTTTGATCCCGGCGTCAGTTGCGCCTTGAAGCCATTGGGCTGTTCGTTCCGGAGCAGCGCCATCGACGCGTAATCGACCAGCGCAGCCTCGTGCAGCGCGACATGCGTACCGTCGTCGAACTTCACCGTCATCGGCGTCGCGGCGGTGCCGACCGCGGCGAGAGGCGTGCGGTTGTAGAGATACTCCTCGCGGTTCCACAGGAACGCCGGCTTCCACCACGCGGTGCCGGCTTGCGCGAAGTTGAACTCGGTCAGCTCCTCGGCGATGTTCGCCTTGGGAAGATTGGGCTGATCCGGGAACTCGTAGCGGAAGCCGACACCGTCATCCTGGACGCGGAACACGACCTCCATCACGCGGGCCAGCGCGGTGGTTTCCTGCAGGCGGACGCGGAGTTCGTTGTGGTGATTGCGGATGCTGCGCCATTCGCCCCACGGCTGTTCCCACGTCTCATCCTTGGTGGCGCGTGTGACGGCGGTGATCTTCAGATTGCGCTCGATCTTGCGCGCATCGGTGAACAAGAAACCAAGCCGCGACGGCGATACGATCGGCTTGCCGCGGCGCGTGACCGCGTAGAGCGCGCGCCCGTCGCCGTCGGTGATGACCTCCACCGCGATCGAACCGTCGGGCGACGTGACGGTCGCATCGGGCGCCGGCGGAGTCTGGGCGACGGCAGCGGTAGGGAGCAGCGCGGCGATCCCGAGAGCGAGCAGTTTCATCATGCGATCCTTTCGGCGACCAACGCGCCATAAGGTGGAAATTGCCAGTCGGCGGTGTCGTTGACGGCTTCGACCATGCGCAAGTCGTCCGGACGCTCGGGCGACCACCAGACCGGTTCGGCGGACAGGTTGAATGCGCACAACATGGTCTGTTCCGCGGTCCTTCGTTCAAAGACGAGCAGCGCGTCGCTGGCATGGACGACGAAGAAATCGCCCCAGCGCAGCGCCGGATGCTTGTTGCGCACTGCGATGAGACGTCGGGTCAGATGTAGCAGCGAGTCCGCATCTGCTTCCTGCCGGTCGATCGCTAACGTGCCGTGATCAGGCCCGACCGGCAGCCACGGTTCGGCATCCGAAAAGCCTTGATGTGGTGCGTCTGCGACCCACGGCATCGGCGTCCGCGCGCCGTCGCGCGACAACGTCATCGGCCAGTTGGCGATCGCCTCGGGATCCCGCAGCCGATCGAACGGCACCGCGACCTGCGTCAGGCCAAGCTCCTCCCCGTAATATAGGAAGACACTGCCACGCAGGCACATCAGCAACAGCATCTTCGCGCGCGCGAATGCATCGGCATGCGCAGGATCGGCCCAGCGCGACACCGCGCGTGGCGCGTCATGATTCTCGAATGCCCAGCTCGGCCAGCCGCTATCCTCGTCTGCGGGCCACGCCGTGACCGCGTCGGCGACCAGCGCGGGCGTCAGCTCGGACGCATAGAGGAAATCAAAGCCATAGGCGCTGTCGAGCCGCCGACCGGCATGCGTGAACGTCTTCATCTCGCGCAGCGCATCGTCGCCGCCGACCTCCGCCACGGTGAAGCGACCGCCATAGCCGTCGAGCAGTTCACGTAACCGTTCCAGGAACAGCGGAATGTCGTGATGGCTCTGGTTGTAGCGCTTGATCTGAAAGTCGAACGGGCGCGAGCGCGGCGCGTTGCTGGCGGGCGCGGACGGATTGTCGTGCAGCCCTGGGTCATGCATCGCGAAATTGATCGCATCCAGCCGAAAGCCATCAACCCCGCGATCGAGCCAGAACCGCGCGGTATCGATCAGTTCGGCCTGCACCGCTGCATCATGGACGTGAAGCTGCGGCTGGCTGCTAAGGAAGTTGTGCAGATAATATTGCCCACGCCGCGCGTCCCAGGTCCAGGCGGGGCCGCCGAACACCGACTGCCAGTTGTTCGGCGGCGTTCCGTCCGTCCTGGGATCGGCCCAGACGTACCAGTTCGCCCGGGCGTTGGTGCGGCTCGACCGGCTTTCGCGGAACCAAGGATGCAGC
>JAPJRE010000295.1 GCA_030824725.1 Sphingomonas sp. | reverse complement strand
CAGCGCCAGCAGCACGCCTTCATGGAGCACCCGGCCCGTCTGGCGAAGCGCGCCGGCACCATCGGCGCGCGCGACGTGGACGAGGATGCCGGTCAGCGCACCCAGCCCCATCACGATTCCCGGGAAGGTGATCGTGCGGCTTGCCCCCAGCGCCGCGACCTGGTGCGTGCCGGCCAGGCCCACCACCACCACGTCGGTGACGTGCAGGATCGTCCAGTTGAGGCTGGTGAGCATCACCGGCCAGGCCAGCGCAAGGAGGCGGCGCGTTTCGGCGGCGAGCGGCGTGGCGGGCGACATGGCGCGGCCATAGGCGGAAGCGGAGATGCAAGAAACCCGCACAAAGCGGGTTGCCAGCCCCATTTCGCTTTGCTAGGGGCCGCTGCCTTACCAGCCGCTGGTATGGAAATGCCGGCGGAAATTCACGTGCGGTCGTGGCGGAACTGGTAGACGCGCAACGTTGAGGTCGTTGTGGCCGAAAGGCCGTGGAAGTTCGAGTCTTCTCGACCGCACCATGAATATAGAGGATGGGGGCTCCGGCCCCCATTTTCGCATCTGCGCAACATGCGCGACAATTTATCCGATAATCCGGCACAGTTTTGCGACATGTGCGTCGTACCCGGCTTGGGACGAGCGGGCCTGCGGGCCCGCTTGTGATTCGAACAAGGGACGGAACAACGATGAAGCGACTGGGGACCACCCTGGCAGGACTGTTGGCAGGCATATCGCCGCTGGCGGCGCAGGCACAGACAACGACGTCGACGCAGCAGTCGGGCGGAAGTCCCGCCCAGACCCAGCCCGCCGCGCCGGCGCAGGACGATCCCTATACCGACGAGATCGTCGTCACCGCCAGCGAGCCGCGCGGCGCAGTGAAGGGCGACATCCCGCCCGAGATCCAGCTCAACCAGGCCGACATCCGCGCCTATGCCGTCTCCTCGGTCGCCGACCTGCTCAACGAACTCGCGCCGCAGACCGGCAGCGGGCGTGGCAGCGGGCGGCCGGTGGTGCTGCTCAACGGCCGCCGCATCTCCAGCTTCGCCGAGATTCGCGACCTGCCGACCGAGGCGATCGAGCGCGTCGACATCCTGCCCGAGGAAGTCGCGCTCAAGTTCGGCTATCCGGCCGACCAGCGCGTGGTGAACTTCGTGCTGCGCGAGCGCTTCCGCGCGCTCACCACCGAACTCGAAGGCGGCGTGCCGACCGAGGGCGGCAACAGCACCCAGGAAGTGCAGGCGGACATCCTCAAGATCAACCGCGATCGCCGGGTCAATCTCGACGTGAAGTATCAGGGCACTGCGGCGCTGCTCGAAAGCGAGCGCAACGTGCTGCCGACCTTCAACGACGGCAGCGGCGTCAACCAGGCGCCCTATCGCACGCTGGTCGCCCCCAGCCAGGACCTCAACATCAACGGCAGCTATGCGCGCAACCTCAGCGAGAAGGTCGGCGCGACGGTCAACGGCACGCTGGAAGTGCAGCAGAGTGAGGCCCTGCGCGGGCTGGCGATGTCGCAGGTCGCGGCGCCGCTGGCGCTTTCGGGCGATCCGAGCCCGCTCACCGCCAGCAGCCGCACGATCACCGCGCATCTCGGCACCACGCTCAACGGCGACGGGCTGCCTTGGAGCAACAGCTGGAGCTGGTCGCTCACCGGCAATTACGATCGCGTCGAGAGCAAGACGATCACCGATCGCGGCTTCGATTCGCTCGGTGCCGCGCGTCCGGCCGATCGCGGCAACTCGACCTCCAATGTCGGCACGGTCGACGCGCTGCTGCGCGGGCCGTTGTTCTCGCTGCCGGCGGGCGAGGTCTCCACCTCGTTGCGGATCGGCGGCAGCCTCAGCGGGTTCGACAGTACCGCCTTCCGCAATGGCCTGACGACCGATGCCTCGCTCTCGCGCAACATCGGCAGCGGCCAGCTCAACATCGACCTGCCGATCGCCAGCCGCCGCCGCGACGTGCTCCAGCCGCTCGGCGACCTGACGATCAACGGCAACGTCGCCGTCCAGCACCTCTCGGACTTCGGCACGCTGACCACCACGGGCTATGGGGTGAACTGGTCACCGTTCAAGCCGGTGCGGCTGCTCGCCTCCTGGACCGATGCCGAGGATGCGCCGAGCACCAGCCAGCTCGGCGGCCCCGTCGTCGCCAGCCCGAACACCCGCGTGTTCGACTATCGCACCGGCCAGACGGTGACGATCACCACGATCACCGGCGGCAATCCCGCGCTTCAGGCGGAAAAGCGCCATGTGATGAAGCTGGGGCTGGAATTGCGGCCGTCGGACAAGACCGACCTGTCGATCCGCGCCGATTATGTGACCAGCCGGATCCGCAACGACATCGCCACCTTCCCCGCTGCCACCGCGGCGATCGAGGCGGCGTTCCCCGATCGCTTCGTCCGTGATCCCGACGGCGATCTGGTGAGCATCGACAATCGCGCGGTGAACTTCGCCGAAAACAACACCCAGCAGCTGCGCTGGGGCTTCAACCTTTCGATGCCGATCAAGTCGTCGCTCGAGAAGAAGATCGCCGCAATGCGCGCCCAGCGCGAGAAGGAGCGCGCCGACGCGATCGCCGCGGGCAAGCCGCTGCCGGCGGAAGGCCAGGCGCGGCTGTTCGGGCAGCCGGGCCAGAATGGTCAGCGTCCGCCGTTCGGCGGCAGCCTGTTCGGTACGCCCCCGGCTCCCGTGGCCGGCGCGGCGCCAGGCGGCGGGGCGGCGCCGGGCGGTGCCCGTCCGGCCGGCGGGTCCGGCGGCGGACGCGGCGGCTTTGGCGGGCCCAATGGCGCGCTGGCGGGACGGCTGCAGTTCAGCCTGTACCACACCTGGTATTTCAAGAATCAGATCAAGATCCGCGACGGCGTGCCGATCCTCGACCTGCTGCACGGCGATGCCGCCGGCAATGCGGGCGGCCAGCCGGCGCATCAGATCGATGCGCAGGCGGGCATCACCAAGGACGGCGTGGGCCTGCGGCTCGGCTTCAAGTGGCAGAGCAGCACCAGCGTTTATACTGGGCTGAACAACACCAACCAGCTCAACTTCGGCGATCTCGGCACGTTCAACCTGCGCCTGTTCGCGGACCTCGGTCGCCAGTTTAAGCTGGTGCGTGCGCATCCCTGGCTGCGCGGCACGCGGGTAAGCCTGGGCGTGACCAACCTCCTCAACACCCGTCAGCGGGTGACCGACCAGACGGGCGCTGTGCCGCTCAACTACCAGCCCGATCTGCTCGATCCCACCGGCCGCGCGGTGACGCTCAGCATCCGCAAGCTGTTCTTCTGACGGTCAGCGGGCGCGGCGCTGGTTGCGCGCCGCGCCCGCTTGGCCCATCACCCGGCACGAACCGAACGGGGGATGGCGAATGAAGCTTGGGTTGCTGCTGGCGGCATGGGCTGCCGCGAGCGTGCTGGCAGTGCCGGCGCGGGCACAGGTCAGCGCGGACTGGGTCCGCGCGCACGAAACCTTCCTCGCCGGCGACGAGCTGCGCGGGCGCGGCAGCGCCACACCCGACGAGGCGATCGCCGCCGCCTATGTCGCCGCGCAGTTCCGCGGCTTCGGCCTGCAGCCCGCACCGGGCATGGACGGCTATCTCCAGAAGGCGGAGGTCGTCCGGCTGAAGCTCAAGGCGCCGATCACGCTCACCGCCAACGGCGCACCCGTGCCGGGCGCGGTGCTGCTCGTCGGCGACGGCACGGGCAACGAGGGCGTCGCCAGGCTCACCCCCGCCAAGGCGATGTCGCGCATGGCACCCGCCCCGGTGATGCTGATCACCGGCGACATGCCGGTCATGCAGCTCTACCGGCTGGCGCGCTCGTTCAAGACGCCGCGGCTGCTGCTGGTCCGCGACAGCGCCGATACCCAGGCGATGATCAAGGGCCTCCACGGCCAACCGCGCCTGCCCGGCGGGCTGCGCAGCGAGCCGCGCGAACCCGCACCCTCGATCGTCGTCCTTCCCGCCGCAGCCTTCGATGCGCTCGCGGCGCAGAAAGATCCCAAGGTTTCGCTCACCGTGCCGGTGGAAGAGAAGATCGCGACGACCACCAACGCGATCGGCTGGCTGCCGGGTGCCGACCCCAAGGCCGGCGTGTTGCTGCTCAGCGCGCATCTCGATCACCTCGGCGTCCAGGCGGACGGCACGATCCTGCACGGTGCCAATGACGACGCCTCAGGCACCACCGCGGTGCTCGAACTCGCCCGGACGCTGGCCGCCAAGGGCCGGACCAAGCGCGGCATCCTGTTCGTCGCCTATGGGTCGGAAGAGATCGGCGGCTATGGCTCGACCTATTTCGGCGCGCACCCGCCGGTGCCGCTCGACCAGATCGTCGCCAATGTCGAGGTCGAGATGATCGGCGCGCAGGACCCCAAGCTCCCCGCCGGCACGATGATGATGACCGGCTTCGAACGCTCGACGCTGGGCGAAACGCTGAGGAGCCATGGCGCGCTGGTCACCGCCGATCCCTATCCGGAGCAGAACTTCTTCCAGCGCTCGGACAACTACTCGCTCGCGAAGAAGGGCGTCGTCGCCCACACCATCTCGGGCTGGGCGGTGGTGCCGACCTATCACAGCAAGGACGACACGCTCGCCAATATCGACATCGCCTTCATGACCCGCGCGATCCAGTCGCTGGTCGAGCCGCTCCATGCGCTGGCCAACAGCGACGCCAAGCCGGAATGGAAGCCCGGCGGCAAGCCCGAATGACCCAACGAGGTAGCATGACCACCCCCCATATCGTCGCGCTCGGCGGCACGCTTCGTCCGCAGTCCAGCACCGCCCGCCTGCTCGGAGCCGCCCTCGCCCGCGCCGAGGCGCGCGGTGCGCGCACCACGCTGCTCACCGGGCCCGACATCGTCTTCCCGCATTTCGAGCCCGAGCATGGCGAGACCGACGCCAAGGTA
Organism: Sphingomonas sp.; assembly: GCA_030824725.1. GTDB lineage: Bacteria > Pseudomonadota > Alphaproteobacteria > Sphingomonadales > Sphingomonadaceae > Sphingomonas. Next base: position 491 of record JAPJRE010000295.1, on the reverse strand, counting down.
ATCCGCTTCGTCGAGACGCTGCGCAGTGCCGACGCGGTGATCATCGGCTCGCCGGGCTATCACGGCACGCTCTCCGGCCTCGTGAAGACCGCGCTCGACTATGTCGAACTGCTCAGCCGCGACGAGCGCGTCTATTTCGACGGCATGCCGGTGGGCCTGATCGCCACCGCTGCGGGCTGGCAGGCCTCGGTATCGACTCTGCAGGCGCTGCGCACCATCACCCATGCGCTGCGCGGCTGGCCCACGCCGATGGGGATCGCAGTGAACACGGTGGAGACACCCGACGTGGAGGCGCACTGCCAGGGTTCGCTCGACGTAATGGTCGGGCAGATCTTCGACTTCCTGAAGCGCTGAAGCGCGGGAACGCCCCACCCCCCGTCATTCCGGCGAAAGCCGGGATGACGGCCTTCAGAAGCTCACTCGAACCAATGCCGGTGGACGAAATAGCCGGCGATCCCCACCGCCATCGCCACGCACATCCCCACCACGCC
>JAPJRE010000294.1 GCA_030824725.1 Sphingomonas sp. | reverse complement strand
CGATCCGCTGGGGCGAGGGGCCCGGCGAGCATGAAGGCGAGGCGCTGGAAAGCGACGGCATGGTCACCGTCGAGCGGCCCGGCGGCGGTATCGACGTGCGGATTTCCTGGCCCGGCTGCATGGCCGAGGACGCCGGCTCGCTGGTCCGCGTGGCGGATGCGGGCCTCGCCATCGACGCGGCGGCGCAGGGGCTCGGCCGGGCGACCGTGCCCGAGCTGCTGGCGCGCGCCGATATCGAGGGCGGCCGCGTCGCGGTCGTTGGCGAGCCCAAGGCCTCGCGCCTCGGCTATTGGCTGGTGGCGCCGCTGCCGCAGTGGCGGCAGAAAAAGGTGCAGACGCTGGTCGAGGTACTCGGCGGCTAGGCGGTTTTGGTCCGCCCGATCGGCACCGGCAGCAGCCGGCCCTGATCGTCGCCGATCACCATCACCTCCACCCCGAATGCGTCGCGCAGCGGCTGGTGGGCGAGCGCGGCCTCGGCCGGGCCGAACGCCACGGCACGGCCATCGCGGAGCAGCAGCACGTCATCGGCGGCGCGGGCGGCCTGGACCAGATCGTGGAGCACGATCACCACGCCCATGCCGGTGGCCGCCAGCCCGCGCAGGCGATCGAGCAGGTCCAGCTGGTGGACCGGGTCGAGGCTCGCCAGCGGCTCGTCGGCGAGCAGCCATTCCGGCTGGCCGGCGAGCACCCGCGCCAGCAGCACGCGCGCGCGCTCGCCCCCCGACAGCTGGGTGACCGGGCGATCGGCGAGCGGCCGGATTGCGGTGGTCTCGATCGCCGCATCGATGGCGGCATGGTCCTCGGCGGACAGCCCGGCGAACGGCGAGCGGTGGGGCAGGCGGCCGAGCGCGACCAGATCGGCGACGCGCAGGTCCCAATGGACGGTCGCTTCCTGCGGCAGATAGCCGATCCGTCGCGCCCGCTCGCGTGGTTCCAGCCGGGCCAGCAGCTTGCCGCCCAGCTTCACCTGGCCGGCATCGGGGTCCAGCAATCCGGCAAGCGTGCGGACCAGTGTCGATTTGCCCGAGCCATTGGGGCCGAGGATCGCGGTTACCTTGCCTGGTCGCAGCACGGCATCCAGCCCGTGCAGCACCCGCCGCCGGCTAAGGCTGACCGCGAGATCGGAGAGGCTCAGTTCCATGTCGACCGCCGAAGCTTGAGGAGCAGCACGAAGAAGAAGGGGGTGCCGAGCAGCGCCATCGCGACGCCCAGCCGCACTTCGCTCGGGCCCGGGGACAGCCGCACCAGGCTGTCCGCCGCCAGCAGCAATGCCGCCCCGCCCAGCGCGCTGGGCAGCAGCAATGCCGACGGGCGCGCGCCGGTGAGCGGTCGCAGCAGGTGCGGCACGATAAGCCCGACAAAGCCGACGATGCCGGTCACGGCGACGCTGGCGCCCACCGCAAGCCCGGTGCCGAGCACGACGAGCAACTGGGTGCGCTCCAGCCGCAGCCCCATCGAGCGCGCCGCCGCCTCGCCCAGCGTCAGCGCGTCGAGCGCCCGCCCGGTGAACAGCAGCAGGCCGCAGCCGATCGCGATGAAGGGCAGGGCTAGCTGCACCTCGGCATAGCTGCGATCGGTGAGTGCCCCCATGATCCAGTCGAGGATCTCGGCGGTGGCATAGGGATTGGGGGCGATCGAGATCAGGAAGCTGGTGAGCGCCGCGCCCAGGCTGGCAAGCACCGTACCGGCGAGGATGAAGGCCACCGCGCTCTCCGCCCGCCAGGCGAGCGCCGCCAGCAGCAGCATCGATCCGCACGCCGCCGCCATGGCGCAGCCGAACAGCATGAGCGGCGCGCTGCTCCCCAGCAGCACGATGGCGGCGACCGCACCGAGCGCGGCGCTGGACGAGACGCCGACCACGGCGGGATCGGCGAGGGGATTGCGCAGGAAGCCCTGCAGCACCGCGCCGGACAGGCCGAGTGCCGCCCCGATCGCCAGCGCCAGGATGGCACGGGGCAGGCGCAGCTCGGCGATGATCCACCAGCGCGGGTCGTGGCTGAACCAGGCCGCAGGCGGTACCCAGAACTTGCCGGCCATCAGCGATCCCGCGAACAGCAGGGCGACGAGGAGCGCTAGGCCCAAGGTGAGTCCGAGCCGGTTCATGCCGTGCCTGGGTTCGATGGCGTTGACGTGCGGCGACATCCGCCGGGATGGACTTGGGCGATCGGCATGGGTGCGGCTCCTCCGCCGCGCCATAGCATCCGGATCGCGTTCGCCTACCGAAACATTGCGCGACGCCGGGCTTCTGGACGGGCTGGCCACCTAAACCTTGGTTTAGTCACCCCACATCAAAGCCATGTCGCATGCTGCGGAGGTTGGATTCCGAAGCGCCGCCGCCTGGGCGAAGCTTGTCCCACCAAGAGGGATGGAACCATGTACCACCAAGCATTGATCGACGTCGCTGCCCCGGCCGGGGCATATGGCACACCCGAGCTGGCCGCGCTCCTCGCCGGTGCGATGCAGTCGCTGGACGAGGATCCGCCACGCGCGCGCGGCTATCTGGAGCAGCTGTCCAGCCTGCTTGTCGGCGCCGGCACCGCCGGGCCGCCGGACCTGCTGGCCGAGGGCCCGCGGGTCGTCGACGGTCCCGCAAAGGGCGGGCTGGCCGGATGGCAGCTCCGCCGCGTGACCGAGCATGTTGCCGCCAACCTCCAAGGGCCGATCTTCCTCTCGACGCTCGCCGAGGCCGTGCAGCTCAGCACCGGGCATTTCTGCCGCGCCTTCAAGGCCAGCACCGGCGAGACCGCGCATGCCTATATCGTCCGCCAGCGGATCCGCCGGGCGCAGCTGCTGATGCGCGAGACCCGCGACACGCTGTCGCAGATCGCCTTTGCCTGCGGGCTGAGCGATCAGGCCCATCTCACGCGCTTGTTCCGTCGGCTGGTCGGCACGACGCCGCTCGCCTGGCGGCGCAGCTGGCAGCAGCCCGGCTGATCGCAGCACGAACCTTCAAGAATTGTCCTGCGCAGGCAGTACGATGTCGGCCCGATCGCACCGGGCGGCAAGCGGCCGCTACGGTCGGGCGGGAGGGAGCTGCGCGCCGGAATGAGCAAGACTGTTTCGCTGCCGATCGGGGCAAGGCGCGGTGTGGCCTTTGGCGTGACGGAGATCGACGTCGTCCGGGCAGAGGACGATTTGCTGGTCATCGGCATGCCGGAGAAGGACGTCGTCCGCGCCCGGCGCGGCGGCGCCGACGCGATCGACGACGTCCTGCACGGCACGCTCTCCCGGCTGCGCGAAGGCGGCATCTTCTCCGGCGGCTTCGGCGAGACGCTGATGCTTACCCAGCCGCCGCCGCCAATTCGCGCGGCCGCGCTGCTGCTGATCGGCATGGGCACGTCCCCCGCCGCTCGGCCGGAGGCGATCGGCACGCTGGCCGGCATGGCGATGCAGACGGCGCTCCGCATCGGGGCGGGCTCGGTCGGCTGCCTGCTCGGTTGGTCCGGGCTCGACGTGCCGCTCGCCGCGGTGGTACCGACCGCCGCGGCAATGATGCGGGGCGTGCTGACCGCGGTCGATTCCCAGGGCGGGGACGTAGCGGCGATGCGCTGGACCTTCGACATCCGCAACGGTGCCGGCGCCGAGACGACTGCCGCGCTTCGCGAGGCGCTCGCGGCATGGACGTGAGCGACGGGTGCGTCTCGGCGCGGAAGCTGCTACGCAGGGCAAGGCCGCCTAGGGAGTAGATGCGCTTGCCATGTTGACCAGGGTTTCCAGCGCGCGTTTTCCGCCGCGCGGTGCGGCGCCGATCCGCATCCTGCTGGTCGACGATCACATGCTGTTGCGCGAGGGTGTGCGCGCGGTGGTCTCCACCCAGGACGATATGGAGATCGTCGGTGAGGCGAGCGGCGGTGCGGAGGCGATCGAGGCCTTCGCCCTGCTGCGGCCCGATCTGGTGCTGATGGACCTCCAGATGGCCGACATGTCGGGGCTCGATGCCATCACCGCCATCCGTGCCGCCTCGCCGGATGCGCGGATCATCGTGCTGACGACCTATTCGGGTGACGGCCGCGCAATCAAGGCATTGCGGGCAGGCGCGATGGGCTATCTGCTTAAGGCGAGCCTGCGCAACCAGCTGCTCGAGGCGATCCGGTCCGTCCACCATGGCGGCAAGCATCTCGACGCCAGCGTGGCGACCGCGATCGCGCTGCATGTGCTCGACGAGGATCTGACCGAGCGCGAAGTCTCGGTGCTGACGCTCGCCGCCTGGGGCAATTCCAACAAGCAGATCGCCGCGCGGCTCGAACTCTCCGAAGAGACGGTGAAGGGCCATATGAAGGCTTTGTTCGCCAAGCTGGGGGCCAGCGACCGCACGCACGCGGTGACCATCGCCGCCAAGCGCGGGCTGATCGAACTCTGATCCGCCCGGCGGTGCAGCCGGGGTGCTGGCGCCGCAGGAAATTCCGGGCTGCTGCGGGCCGAGGTGGCTGCCAAATCGAAGGGCAGGCGACCGGATCCGATCTTTCCGCGCAGGCGCGCGGGGAATGCATCACGCCTGTCCAAGATTCGGTGGCGCGCCGGGCGTAGGCGAGGGGTGTCGACGGCCTTGGCGGCCTTGCGTCCCAAAAGGGGCGTGGCCGGCATAGGGTTAGACTGTTCGACAGAATGGAACAGTACGCGCAATTTTATCCGAATTTTCGGAAAATGCTCGCCGGCTATTCTGCACCCATCAACGCCGGACCCCGGCAGCAACAGGAGCCCCACCATGACCCTCACCGCCACCGCCACGCCGGGCAAGTCGCTGATTTCGCCGACCAACCACGCGCTGGTCCTGATCGACTTCCAGTCGCAGATGGCGTTCGCCACCAAGTCGATCGACGCCATTCTGCTGCGCAACAATGCCGGGCTGGTCAGCCGCGCGGCCGCGTCGTTCAACGTGCCGACGATCCTCACCACCGTCGCCGAGAAGAGCTTCTCCGGCCCGATGTTCAGCGAAGTGACAGATGCGTTCCCGGGCCAGAAGCTGCTCGACCGCACCTCGATGAACACTTGGGAAGACGCGGCGGTAATCGAGGAAGTCAACCGTATCGCCAAGCCGCGCATCGTGTTCGCCGGCCTGTGGACCAGCGTCTGCATCGTCGGCCCGGTCGCCTCGGCGATCGACCAGGGCTTCGAGGCCTATGTGATCACCGATGCCTGCGGCGACGTCTCCACCGAAGCGCATGAGCGCGCGGTCGAGCGGATGATCCAGCTGGGCGCCGTGCCGATGACCTCGCTCCAGTATCTGCTCGAGCTGCAGCGCGATTGGGCGCGCGCCGATACCTACGACTCGACCACCGGTATCGCGAAGCAGTGGGGCGGCGCCTACGGCCTCGGCGTCACCTACGCCAAGACGATGTTCGGCGCCTCCGAAGGCCATTGAGTTGCCCCCGGCCCGGTGGCGCGCGCCCTCTCC
>JAPJRE010000293.1 GCA_030824725.1 Sphingomonas sp. | reverse complement strand
GGATTGGCGTGCTGCGATTCCAGCCAGGGCAGCATCGCCGCAAGGGCTTCCGGCGCGAGCGGGGTGGTCGCCTGGTAATCGAGATAGATCATGCCGCCCGCGCCCGTGCCTCGGCAAAGGTGGCGCGCCACAGCTCGGCAAAGCGATCGACATCGGCTTGCGCGGTACTCCGCCCGAAGCTGACCCGCACCACTTCGCGCAAGGCAGGCTCGGCCCATCCCATCGCGGTCAGCACATGGCTGGGCCGCATGCTGCCCGAGGAGCAGGCACTGCCCGCCGACACCGCGACGCCCGCCAGATCGAAACGGATCAGCTGCGCCGCCGAGGAGACGCCCGGCATCCGATAGGCACCGATCAGCGGACTGCGCCGGCTCTCCGCCCCCACCACTTCGCCGCCAGCCGCAAGGATCGCCACCTCCAGCCCCGCGCGCAGCCGGGCCATTTCCGCCATATCCTCGGGCACCGCCACCGCGGCAGCATAGCCTAGCGCCCCGGGCAGGTTCTCGGTCCCGGCGCGATAGCCCTTTTCCTGCCCGCCGGTCGGCAGCAGCACACCCAGGTCGCGCACCAGCAACGCGCCGATGCCCGGCGGCCCGCCGCGCTTGTGCGCGGAAACCGCGACCAGATCGGCATGGCGCAGCACCTCGGCATCGGCATGCGCCGGCATCTGCGCGGCGTCGACCAGCAGCAGCCCGCCCGCGCCGTGGACGATGCCCGCGATCGTCGCGATCGGCTGGCGCACCCCCGTCTCGCTGTTCGCCCACTGCACGCACACGAGCGCCCGGTCCTCGCCCTGCAGCGCGGCCGCGAGAGCTTCCAGATCCAGCAAGCCGCCCGCTGTCACCGGCAGCAAGGCCGCGCCCTCGCCCAGCCGCAACACCGCATCATGCTCTACCGCGGTGATCAGCCGCCGCGCGGCCACGCTCCGATTCATCGCGATCGCCAGCGATTCGCTCGCCCCGCTGGTCAGCAGCAGTTCGTGCGCCCAGCCATAGGCCGCGGCGATCCGCCGCCGCGCATCCTCCAGCGCCGCTCGCGCCGCCCGCCCGTCGCCATGCGGCGAGGACGGGTTGGCCCAGTGTGCCATCCCCTCCGTCACCGCCGTCACTGCCTCCGGCAGCATCGGGGTCGTCGCGGCATGATCCAGATAGAGTCGAGCGGCCAATGGCGTTCCAATTGCGTGAAGGGACCCGCTGCCTATATAGCGACCAAGTTCCTGCGCTCCACCGCGCATCTCCCTATTGAACAGGATCCGCCTTGCCCGAAGTCATTTTCCCCGGACCCGAAGGCCGCCTCGAGGGCCGTTTCGCTCCCGCGCCGCGTCCGCGCGCACCGGTTGCGATGATCCTCCACCCGCATCCCAATGCGGGCGGCACGATGAACAACCGCATCGTCCAGGATCTCTACAAGACCTTCCAGCGCCGCGGCTTCGCGACGCTGCGCTTCAATTTCCGCGGCGTCGGCAAGAGCCAGGGCACCTTCGACAACGGCATCGGCGAACTCTCCGACGCGGCGAGCGCGCTCGACTGGGTGCAGAGCTTCCACCCCGAGGCGTCGTCCACTTGGGTCGCGGGCTTCGGCTTCGGCGCCTGGATCGGCATGCAGCTGCTGATGCGCCGCCCGGAAATCCGCGGCTTCATCTCGGTCGCGCCGCCGGCGAACATGTTCGACTTCACCTTCCTCGCCCCCTGCCCCAGCTCGGGCATCATCATCCAGGGCGAGCAGGACGAGGTCGTCACGCCCGGCGCGGTGCAGAAGCTGGTCGACAAGCTGCGCACCCAGAAGCACATCACCATCCACCACGATACCGTGCCCGGCGCGAACCATTTCTTCGAGCACGAGATGGACCAGCTGATGGGCTCGGTCGACCGCTATCTCGACATGCGGCTCGACCCCAACTGCCCGATCCGCTGAGGATTGTTGCGGCTCAGCGCGGCGTGAACGTCGCGCTGAGCCAGCGATCGACCAGTGCGGTGGCGGGATAGTCCGGGTCGCCGAGCTTCCGGTTCATCGCGACATGGCCGCGCAGGCCGCGACCTTCGAACCCCTGTAGCGTCACGTTCGTCCCCGCCTGCCGCAGCGCGGTGGCAAGCGCCTCCGATTGGCGCGCGCCGTCGTCCCGATCGACATGCAGGATGAGGAAGGATGGCGCATTGGGCGCTTGCGTGTGCGCGATCGGGGAGAGCGCGCGCTGCCGCGCCGGGTCGCTGCCGAATGCCTGCTTGTAGATCGGCTGCATGAAGCGCCCGGCCTGCGCCAGCTGCGCGGGCACGTCATAGGCCGCGCCATCCAGCAGGATCATGCCCCGCAACCGATCGGGCGAGAGCCCCACCTTCGCCAGATAGCCGGGATCGGTGCCGACCAGCGCGGCGAGATGCGCGCCGGCGCTGTGCCCCATCAGCACCACCCGCTGCGGATCGAATCCGAGTTCGCGGGCATGGCCGATCAGCCAGCCGAGCGCCGCAGCAACATCCTCAGCCTGCTGTTCCACCGGCGCTTCGGGCACCAGCCGATAGTCGATCGTCGCGAAGGCATAGCCGGCATCGCGCAAATGGGTGATCTTCGGCGTGCCGGTCGCGTTCTCCTTGTTGCCCATCCGCCAGCCGCCGCCATGGACGAACACCACCAGCGGCGGCAGCGACGTCGTCGGGTGGCTGGGTAGATAGAAGTCGAGCTTCTGCGCGGAGCGTGCGCCATAAGCGAGGTCGCGCTTCGACGCGGCGGCAACGGGTGCAGCCGCCTCTATTTGCTGCCGGGCGAGCGCGGGCGGGCCCGCGAGGAACAGTCCGGCTACCACCCACCCGATCGCGCGCATCCTGGCTCTCCTGCTGCGAGCGGCAGGATATCGCGAGGGTGACGGGCGGGTCGACTCGGAAAAGGTCGCAAGATGTAACGTGCCGAAGATCCCCCACCCCTGGCGGGCAGGGGGACCGCGCCGACGGCGTGGTGGAGGGTGTCCCGGTTCAAGCCGTGGACGACGCTACCAGCGTGGACACCCCTCCGTCACGCCTTTGGCATGCCACCTCCGCTTCCAGGGGAGGATGGTCACACCGCCCAGATCAGCACATTGGCCAGGATCACCAGCCCGCAGATCAGCATCAGCACCCCCCGCTGCCGGTCGCCGCGGCGGAGGACCGCCACGCCGCCCCAGGCGAGCGCGAGCACCGCCAGCATGGCGATGCCCATGGTCAGCGAAGCGAGGCCGGGCAGGCCGCTCAGGTCACCACCACCCATAGGGTCACGCCCGTGACGACGCAGACGCAGCAGCCGGCCGCGGCGGCTGCCAGCTTGGGGTCGCTGCGATAGGCGATGCGGAGCGTGAACCAGAGGAAATGGCCGAGCGCGAGCGTGCCAATGCTCGCCACGCGAGCGATGATTCCGCCGAGCGGATGGCCGCGATCATTCCGGTGCCCCGAGCGTTCGCGCATAATCCTCCTGGTCCACGTTGCCGCCCGAAACAATCACCAGCGTGCCGGGTTCCGCCGGAACCCTGCCCGCCAGCAGCCCGGCGATCCCCGCCGCGCCGCCTGGCTCCACCACCAGTCGCAGCTTGGCCGCCGCCCAGCGCTGCGCCGCCCGGACCTCGGCCTCGCTCACCGCGATGCCGGTCGCGCCGCGCCGCGCCAGAACCTCAAAGGTAAGCGGAGAAACGCGCTGAGTCTGCAGCGAATCGCACGCCGTTGGCGGCGGATTGTCTCCCACTGGCTCGATCCACCCCGCTTCGAGACTGCGCCGCATGTCGTCCCAGCCCTCGGGCTCGACCGGGAAGAGCTCCGCATCGGGCAGCGCGAGCGCGGTGCCAGCCGAGAGCCCACCGCCGCCGCACGGCACCAGTACGCGCCTCGGCGCCTCCAGCCCGGCCTCGGCCATCTGCCTGGCGGCTTCGATGCCGGCGCTCCCCTGCCCCTCGATGATCCAGGGATCGTCGAAGCTCGGCACCAGCGCCGCGCCGCGCGCATGCGCAAGCTGTTCCGCGATTTTCTCGCGGCTTTCGCTGCGACGATCATAGCGCACCACCTCGGCACCCAGCGCCAGTGTCGCCTCCAGCTTCACCTTGGGGGCATCCGCAGGCATCACGATCACCGCCGGAATGCCGAGCCGTTTCGCTGCCCAGGCGACGCCCTGCGCATGGTTGCCCGAAGAAAAGGCGACCACGCCCTTGTCGCGCACGCGCGCATCCAGGGCGGTCAGCCGGTGCCATGCGCCGCGGATCTTGAACGCCCCGACCGGTTGCAGGCTTTCGGCCTTGAACGCGACCGGCACGCCCCGCACTTCGTGCACCAACAGCGGGGTCGGCGGAAGAATCGCCGCCAGCTTTGCCGCCGCGTCGCGGACCCCCGCCCGGGTCGGCTGTCGCAAAATCGTCACAAGAAGCCCTCGCCGTAGAAAAACGGACCCCAGAATCACTTTACACGGGGGTCCGACGCGCATATGTGCGCTCCTCCGCTGCCCCATGGGACTTCCAACCGCAAGGCAGCTTTTCGTCAATGTTTGCCTCACGGCATTTGGAGGTCCCTTGAGTTGCACAAGCATCATCGCGCGCTGGGGTTAGCGACCACCCGTATCGGCAACCGTGTTGCCGACATCGCTAAGCTTCGTCCGGTCCAGCCGGTAACGCTCGTCCGCCCGCACGCTGCATCGCGTGCGGCCCGGTTCTTCGCAGAGAAGTTCCCGGGTCGTTCGATGTATGCCGTGAAGGCCAATCCCTCGCCGGATCTGATCCGGATCCTGTGGGAGAGCGGAATCACGCATTTCGACGTTGCATCGATCGCCGAGGTTCGCCTCGTCGCCGGTGTCGCGCCCGAAGCAACCCTGTGCTTCATGCACCCGGTAAAGGCTGAGGAAGCCATATCCGAGGCGTATTTCGAGTACGGCGTTCGCGTATTCAGCCTGGACAGCATGGAAGAGCTGGACAAGATCGTTCGTGCCACCAAGGGCGCGACGGATCTCACGCTGTGCGTACGCCTCCGCGTTTCGTCGGATCACTCGAAGCTCAGCCTCGCGTCGAAGTTCGGCGTCGGCCCGGGCGAGAGCAAGGACCTGCTGATCGCGGTTCGTCAGGTGGCGGATGCCCTGGGCATCTGCTTCCATGTCGGCAGCCAGGCGATGTCGCCGGAAGCCTATGCCAATGCGATGGAGCGCGCCCGCGCCGCCATCGTCGAGGCGGGCGTCACGGTCGATGTCGTGGATGTCGGCGGCGGGTTCCCGTCCAGCTATCCCGGCATGGAGCCGCCGCCGCTCGAGCGCTATTTCGCGACGATCCATCGCGCCTTCGAAAGCCTGCCGATTTCCTATTCGGCAGAGCTGTGGGCCGAGCCGGGCCGCGCGCTGTGCGCCGAGTACAGCTCGCTGATCGTACGCGTCGAGCGTCGTCGCGGCGACGAACTGTACATCAATGA
>JAPJRE010000292.1 GCA_030824725.1 Sphingomonas sp. | reverse complement strand
CGCGCGCGAGGATCGCGGCAAAGCTCGGCCGGGCGTGGATCGCTTCGACATAGGCCGCGGTGCGGGGATAGCGCGCCGCATCGACACACACGCCGATGCAGCCCAGCGTCGCGAGCGGGCTGGCGATGGCGATGTCGGCCAGGGTCAGCCGGTTCTCCACCAGGAAGCCGCTGTCTGGGATCGCCGTCTCCAGATAGGCGAAGATCGGCGGCAGCTGCTCGTTCTCGGCCTGGTCGGCGGCGGCGTGGTCGCACGGCAGCTGCATCACCCGCGGCTTCACGAACCGATTGCCGAAGATTGCCCCACCCGCCGCCATCATGATCGTATCGGCCAGCTCGTCGAACCAGATCGTCCGGGCGCGGGCTTCGGGCGCCAGCGGGATCAAATTGGGCTCGGGGTACTTGGCCTCGAGATAGGTCACGATCGCGGACGAATCGGCGATGGTGAAGTCGCCGTCGCGAAACCCCGGCATCTTGCCGAACGGGCTGATCGCGCGGAATTCGGGATCGGGGCTGCCGGGTCCTGCGAATTTCAGCTGCAGTTCCAAGCCCTTCTCTGCCCCGAACACCATGCATTTGCGGACGTACGGGGACAATGTCGAACCATAGACGATCATCGGCGTTCCTCTCCTTGATGGCCTGCAGCATAGCCGATTTTGCGCCCTGTCGCGCGCCCCGTGCGCGACATCGCCGCCTGAACGTGCGAAGCCCGGCGCGATGACCGCCTATGCCTTCCTGCTGCTCGCCATCGCCGCCGCGGCCGCCTTCGCCGTGCTGAAGCGGCGCATCGACCGGCTGGAACGCGACCTGCAAACGCTGGAGGTGCGGCTCGCGCGGCTCGACGGCCGCGAGCAGGCACCGGCGCCGCGGCCGGTGGCGAGCGTTCGAACCACGGTCGAGTCCGAGGCAGCAAGGGCCCGCGAGGTGGAGGCCGAAGCTTCCATGGTGCGCGAGGAGGCGCCACCCGCACCGCCAAGCCCCGCCTTCACCCTGCCCCGCCTCAGCTTCGAGACGCTGATCGGCGGACGCCTGCCGATCTGGATCGGCGGCGTCGCGCTGGTGCTCGCGGGGTTCTTCCTCGTGCGCTACTCGATCGAGCAGGGCCTGCTCGGCCCCGCGGCGCGCACCCTGATCGCCGCGCTGTTCGGCCTCGCGCTGGTCGCGGCAAGCGAAGCGGTGCGGCGCCTGCCCGCCACCCGCGACGATGCGCGGCTGGGGCAGGTGTTCGCCGGCGCGGGGATCGCGAGCCTGTACGGCACGCTCTACATGGCCGCCGCGCTCTACCATCTGATCGCGCCGCTCACCGCCTTCGGCGCGGTCGTGCTGGTGACGCTGGGCGCGATGGGGCTGTCGCTGCGCCACGGCCCGCCCACCGCGATCATGGCGCTGGCAGGCGGCTTTCTCGCGCCGCTGGTCGCCGGATTCCACGCGGCGGGAATCGCGCCGCTGCTCGTCTATCTCGGGCTGTTCGTCGCCGCTTTGTTCGGGCTGGCGGTGCATCGCCGCTGGGGCTGGCTGGCGCTGGCCGCGAGCGTCGCGGGGCTGGCCTGGACCCAGTTTCTGATCGCGGTGCTCGACGGGCGCGGCAACCTCTCCGCCATCGGCCTCTACACCATGCTGCTGGCAGGCGGCGCGAGTGCCGCGCTGCCCGCCGCGGGCTTGCGCAACCGCTGGCTCCGCCTCGCGCCGTTGCTGGTAGGCCTGCTGCAACTGGTGGCGATCGCGCCGGGGCTCGATTTCGGGCCGCTCGCCTGGAGCTTCTACCTCGTGCTTGCCGCCGCCACGCTGCTCCTCGCCTGGCGCGATCCCGTCTATCTGCCGGGCGCACTCGCCGCGATCGCCCTGCTGCTGGCGCTGGAGGCGCTGGGGCTCACCGCCGTCCATCGCGGCGCCACGCCGGCCGGCGCGCTCGTCGCCGCGCTGCTGTTCACCGGCGCGGGCCAGGCGCTGGCGGCCCGCGGGCGGCAATGGCTCGCGCTCGCGCTGCTCGGCGCGGGCGGACCGGTGCTGGTCGCGCATCTGCTGTCCCCGACACTGCTGCCCCCGCTCGGCTGGGGCCTGCTCGAACTCGGCGCCACGCTCGCCTGCGCGCGGCTCGCCTGGATGCTGCGCAGCGACGCCGACGATCCCGCGCGCACCGCCGCGACGCTGGCCACCGCGCTGCTGCTGACCGTGGCGCTGGCCCAGCCGCTGCCGCATGGCTGGCTGTCGCTGCCGCTCGCGCTGGTACTGGGCGGGCTCGCCCTCTGGGCCCGGCAGGTGCGCGCGCCGAGCCTGTTCGCGCTGCCGATGCTATGGCTGCTCGCCGCGCTGGTCGCCGCGGCGTTCCCGCTGCTCGACATCGCCTCGGCGATCTTCGCATCGCTTACCGGCGATCGCCTGCCCTACAAGGAACTGCCGCTCTTCGCCGATCTGCTGCGCGTCCTCGCGCTGCCGGTTGCCGCCGCGCTCGCCTTCCTCGTCGCGGATCCGCGCGCCTTCGGCCGCGCCCGCCGCGCCGCCGCGATCCTGGCAGGCACCGGCGCCGTGCTGCTGCTCTACACGCTCGCCAAGCAACCGCTGGCGATCGCAACGCCCGAGCGGTTCCTCGCCTGGGGCTTTGTCGAGCGTGCGCTGTTCACCCAGGCCGCGCTCGCGGCCGGATGGGCGCTGCTCCGCGCCGGGCGGCTGCCCGGGCTGGCCAAGGCGCTGCTGCTGCTCGGCCTCGCCCGGCTGACGTGGTTCGACCTGGTGCTGCTCAACCCCGCATTCGTCGCGCAGCAAGCCGGCCCCCTCCTCGCCGCGCATCTCGCCCTCGCCGCCTTCTGGTGCTGGACGCTGCCGCGCCTGCGCATCCCCGCCGCGCTGCTGAGCATTGCCGCCGCACTCGCCGCGATCCGCTGGACAGCGCATGGCGCCTTGCTCACGGGGCCGATCGGCAGCCTGGAAAATGGCGGCTATTCGGCGGCACTGCTGCTCCTCGCGCTCGCCTGGCTGTGGCGCGGCATTGCCGTAGGGCGGCACGACCTGCGGCTGGCCGGGCTCGGCCTGCTGACGCTCACCACCTGCAAGGTCTTCCTGGTCGACGCCGCCGCGCTCGACGGGCTGCTCCGGATCCTCTCCTTCCTGGCGCTCGGCGTGGCGCTGATCGCAATCGGCTGGGCCTATAGCCGCTTCCTCGCCCGCCCCGCCGCCGCGCCCGAGGCACCGCCGGTCACCTGAGCCCGTAATGGCCCGCCACGCGGTCGAGCGCGAGGCACAGCACCAGCTTGCCCGCCCGGCTCGGCCAGCCCAGCCCCTTTTCGGCCGCGCTCAGCCCCTCGCCCGCGCAGACGACGCGCCAGAGGATGTCCGAGAGCCCCGGCCCCACCGCCGTGATCGCGGCATCGAAGCGGCGCTTTGCCGCGATCTGCGCCAGCGTCGGATCGAGCGGCTCGGGCGCGGCGCGGCGCCCCCCGCCGCGCCGCGCGGGATCCCAGCGCATCGTCACCCGCGGCCCGAGCGCGGCCATCTCGTAATCGCCCCGCAGCCGCTCGCCCGCCTCGAACTGCCGCGCATCGACATGCCCGCGGGCACGCAGCCAGTCGAGCGGCGACTCGCCCTGGTTGACGGTGACGCTGCGGCCCTTGTCGATCGATCGCTCCACCAGCTCGCGCATTGCGTGATCTCCTTTTGTTCCGATTCGCCTCTCTTGCCATCACGGCCCATCTGTAGGAAACCTCTAAACCGATTTGGTTAGGAGCAGGACATGATCACGGCCATTCGAGAGGTACGGCGCGCCAAGGGGCTCACTCTGGACGACGTCGCCCGCCGCTGTTCGCCGCCCACCACCGCGCAGACGATCGGGCGGCTGGAGACCGGCACGCGCACGGTCTCGGTCGCCTGGCTCAATCGCATCGCCGCCGCGCTGGAGGTCGACGCCGCCGATCTGGTCCGGCTCCCCGATCGTCCCGACGTCCCGGTCGCCGCCGTGCTGGAGGGGGACGGCGCCCATGCCCCGCGCCGCCCGGCAACGCTGGTGCCGCCGCGCCCCGATGCCGGCATCGTCGCCATCGCGGTGGAGGCGAGCGTGGGCGAGTATCGCGCCGGGGACGCGATCTGGTGCGAACGCCTCGCCCCGGCTGCGTTCGGCCGCGCGCTCAACCGCGACGTGCTGGTGCCGCGCCCCGCCGGCCGCTTCCTCTTCGGCCGCCTCATCGGCCGCGAAGGCGATCGGCTGCAGCTGCTGCCCCCCGGCGCCGGCGGCCGGCAGCAGGTGGTGGCGGACCCCGCCTGGATCGCCGTCGCCGTGCAGCTGATCCGCGCGCTATAGGCATTGTTACGCCCTTGCTCGCTGCACCTGTTCGGCGCAACATGCTGCGCAACAGGAGGGAAGAAGACCATGAAGAAACTGGCTCTCATTGCATCCGCAGCGATCCTCGCCGCAGCCGGCCCCGCGCTGGCCGACGACTGGGATTTCATGCTCACCAACAGCACCGGCAAGCTGATCACCAAGATCGAAGTCGCCGCGGCCGGCAGCGGCAGCTGGGTCGACAACAAGGTCGATGCCGAGCTCAACAAGGACGGCAAGGTCAAACCCGGCGGCAAGACCACGGTGCATTTCGAAAAGGCGGCGAGCGCCTGCAAGTTCGACGTGCGCGCCACCTTCGAGGACAAGACCAACGCGGTCTGGCCGAACATCAATCTGTGCGACAACAGCTATGTCACCGTCGCCTTCACCGGCGACAAGCCGACCTTCAAGGCGAACTGACGCTCGTCCCCGGGCGGCTTTCGGGCCGCCCGCCCCCAAGCTTCGGCAGCAGGGGGGATAGCAAATCTATGTTCTCCTAGCACCTGGGTAGGATATTCTGGACCTCTGAAAGGAGCTTCCGAATGGCCCATAGCGCCCGCCGCCGATTCCGCCCCAATTTTGCCCTTCAGGTGCTGCTCGGCATGGCTGCCGGGCTCGCGCTGGGCGTTGCGGTGCGCACGGCCGGGCAGGCCGGGCTGGGCGAGACGCTCCACACCACCGGCCAGGTCTTCGTGCAACTGCTCAAGGCGCTGGTGCCGCCGCTCGTGTTCACCGCCATCGTCGCCTCGATCGCCGCGCTGCGCGATCTCGACAATGCCGCACGGCTGGTCGCGCGCACGTTGTTCTGGTTCGCGACGACGGCGCTGATCGCGGTGCTGATCGGCATCGCGCTGGGGCTGCTGCTCCAGCCTGGCCTGCATGCCGGCGTGGCGGCCAGCGCCGCCAAGGCGCCGTCCAGCACCGGCTCGTGGCTCGATTTCCTCAAGGGCCTGGTGCCCGCCAACTTCCTGGGCCTCACCGCCGCGACCACGCTCAAGGACGGTGCCGCCAGCACCGGGCTGTCGTTCAACATCCTCCAGATCATCGTCGCCGCGATCGCCATCGGCGCGGCGGCGGTGCGGGTGGGCGAGGCG
>JAPJRE010000291.1 GCA_030824725.1 Sphingomonas sp. | reverse complement strand
CGCAGAGGATGCGGACGTGCCGTCGGTCGGCATGCCGACGCGCAGCCGCAAGGATGCCGGTGCCGGCAAGGACGGCGCAGAGCGCCGTGAGGGGCTGCATCGCGCTGCGCTGGTGGAAGAACTGGGTCAGCGGGTAGGTGCGGGACGTCCAGCCGGCCAGCACGACGGCGCCGACCGCGATTGCAATGCCCGCGCCCATGCAGGCCAGAACCCTGATCCTCGCCGGCAGATGCCTGGCGGCGAGCTGGCCGGGAAAAGAGCCGTCGCCCTGCGGCAACGTCGAGACATTAGGGCGCGACAGAACGGCACTCCAAGCGAAACCAGGGAGAAATCCCGACAATGGGAGACGCGCGAGACGGCGGAATCGTTGCACCCCGGCATCATCTCGGCGGAGAACTGGCATCGGCCCCGGAAGATGTCCTCCCGCCCCGTCCACGGCAAAGCCCGCTCCCGTTCCGCGCCGGACATGCTGCGGTGCTCAATCTCTCCCCCGCCTCTGCCTCAACGGCACGACGGACCCGCCTTCCGCCAAAGATTGGCGGAAACGCCCTGCGGACTCCGGGGAATCACCTCGCAGCTCGAAGACATTGGGGAGACGGCGAGCACTCGCACGCTCGAGATGCACTTCGGCCAACGTATAATATGCCTGGACGGCCTCCGGGCAAAGCGAGCGCTACGCGGCATCGAGTTCGGCAACCGCACGGGCATAATGATAGTCATCGACATTCCGCATGATCGTCTCCGTTTCTCGCGACGACATGCTCAACCGATGACCGAAGTCATTGCGCTTACCTCGGGTAGGCGTGCGACGAACCGTTCAGACGTCAGCGGACACGCGCGCGGGTGTCCGGCCGATGCGGCGTGCGAGCGCAGCCGGATCCGACAACGTCACCCGGCTTCCGCGCCATTCCAGATCGCCGTCGCGCCGCGCCTGCTGGAGCATGCGGTTGATGTGGACAGGCGTCAGGCCGAGTGCGTCGGCGAGCATCTCCTGCGTCAGCGGCACCTCGAAGCTGCGTCCCTGGATCAGATCCGCAAGCGCCAGCCGCTCGTGGATTTCGAGCATCAGATCACAGATGCGATCGAGCGCATTCAGCCGCCCCAGCCTCGTGATCTGCGCGAGAAGATAGGCCTCTTCCAGCGCGTTGCTCGCCGCATAGGCCTGATGAAGATCGGACAAGTCGCTGTCGGGCGCGGTGGCGACCTCCACGTCGGTGAGCGTCTGCACCGTGGATACCGCGAGCGGCCGATCGTGTCGGCACAGGCCGATCAGATCCCCCGGCAGCAGGAAGCTCAGGAACTGTCGGCGGCCATCGACCAGGATGCGCACCCGCGCTGCCCAACCGCTGACGAGCAGCATCGGCTCGGGCACGGCCCGCCCCTCGGTCAGCAATTCGCGCCGGATCGGCACCCGCCGCGAGTCCCGCACCGCCGCCCCGACCATGGCGCGCGCCGCCTCCCCCAGCGGTGCTATGCGGGACAGGCGATGGAGTGCAGGCGGCTCAGTCGCGGATAGGGGCGTCGCGAACATCATGGACATGGGGCATCTCCCAGAAGCGCGCGGAGGTGCGCAGTCAGCGTACGGAGCTGAATGGGTTTGGTGAGCCGGGGTGCATCCTGAAGCGCCTCCGGCAGTGCCCAGGAATCGTAGCCGGTCAGCAGCAGGTACGGCACGCCGCGCCGTGTGAGCGATTCAGCGATCGCGTAGGAGAAGCCGCCCTCCAGATGGACGTCGAGCACCGCGGCATCGAGCTGCTCACAATCGGCGAGCGCCAAACCTTGGTCCAGCTGGGGGACGGGGCCGACGACATCGGCCCCCGCATCGGTGATCGCCCGCGCCACGTCGGTCGCGATGAAATACTCGTCCTCCACCACCAGAACGCGCAGGCCGGAAAGCGAAGTATCCATGTGCAAGGGGCTTTCCATCGCGCGCCGGATCACGCCGGGATGCCCGGCAACGGCAGGGAAATCGTGCAGCGCGCACCACCGCCCGTGAAGACGAGCTCCGTATCGGCGCCCAGCCGGTACGGAAGGCCTTCACGGATGAATTCACTTCCAAATCCTTGATGGACGGGAAGTACTTCTACGATGGGGACACCCTGTTCCCGCCATGTAAGTATGAGTTGCGGGTCGTAACTATATCGCAGGTTAACTGCCCAGGAAATTTCGATGCGCGCATTCGGAAATTTGAGCGCACCATATTTGACGGCATTGGTGGTCAATTCGTGAAGCGCGAGGCCGATGATTTCCGCGCTCTTGAAATCGAGCGCCACGTCGGGCCCGTGCAACGTGACCCGTGGGTCGCTGGCGAAGCCGGCAGCGAGCAGTTCCTCGCGCAGCAGATTCTCCAGATCGAGTGTCGCGCCGGGGTTGCGTGTCGCGATCACATGGGTGCGGGCCAGCGCGTCCAGACGCCCCGTGAAGTGCCGCGCGATATCGTCGAACGGCCCTCCCGCCTCAAGCGTCCGCGCGAAGATCGAGCGGACGACGGCGAGGATATTGCGCACCCGGTGCTGCAACTCGCCGATTAGCATGCTCCGGGATGCCTCCGCATTCCGGCGGTCGGTGATGTCGATCATCGCGCCGATCATGCGGACCGGCTTTCGCGCACGATCATAGGAGAAGCTGCCGCGCCCCAGCGTCCAGAGGATCGTGCCGTCGGGGCGGAGAATGCGATATTCGTGACGGTACTTGCCGTCGCCGTTCAACGCGGCGCGGATCGCCGCTTCGGTGCAGGCGCGATCCTCGGGGTGCAGGCGGTCCGCCCAGGCGTGGTAATTGGGCTCCACCGCGCCGACCGGATAGCCGAGCATCCGGTAGTTCTCGTCGCTCCAGTGCATTTCGCCGGTGTCGAGATTCCACTCCCACAAGGCGAGCTGCCCGGCTTCCACCGCGCTCCGCAGGCGCTCCTCGCTTTCGCGCTGTGCCGCGAGTTCCACCTCCGCCTGCTGGACGATCCGCTCGCCGCTCGCACCCGACCGCGCCAGCCCCCGCAATCGCGCGACGGCAGGACTGCCGGAAACCAGCCCTTCCGCGATACCGTCTTCAACTACCGGAACTAGCTGCTGCATCGGCAAAAGCCCCCAGACTGGGCGAGAGACCTGCGCGATAGTGACCAGGCCCCGGCGCCCTGTCCTTAACGTTTCTTAGGTTCGAGCCCGGCTTGCCCGCGCATTGGCCGCGATGTTGTGGCGCTTTACCGGTTCGGGGTCGGTACCCGCATCACCGCGCCGTTCTCTGACCGATCCAAGCGCATGGCAGAGATCGCTTGCTGCAAGCGCCGCAGGTCGATCGGCTTTTCGCAGCGGAGGATCGGACGAAAGGAGGGCGGCAGCGCGCTAGCGTCATAGCCCGTGGTAAAGACGAACGGGATGCCGCGCGCCTGCAGCAGCTCGGCGGCGGGAAACACCATCTCGCCACCCAGATTCACGTCGACCACGGCGCAATCGAACCGCGCCTCGGTACGAATGAGGTCGATCGCGTGCTGCACCGTGCCGACCGGCCCCAGCACCGTCGCCCCCGCGTCGCGCAGCGCGTTCGCCAGTTCGTCCGCCAGCAGGAACTCGTCCTCGATCACGAGCACGTGGCAGCCGTGGAGAGCAGCATCGACCATGCTCAGCTTTCCCTGGCCGGCTTGGAGGATACCGGCATCAGGATGGTGCAGTGAACCCCGTCCGCGCCCAGCGTGTAGCTGGTTCGCGCGCCGAGCTGATAGGGCAAGGCGCGCTCTATCAACTCGCGCCCCTGCCCGCCGCCGCGCGCCCCCGATGCCGGCGGCGGAATGTCGACGCCGGTCTCGCGCCAGTCGATGTGCAGCCAGGGCCGCCCGCTCGCCGCATCCTGAGCCATTCGCCAGGTCACGGTGAGGCATCCGCCAGCCTGACCGAGGGCGCCGTATTTGACGGCGTTGGTCGCCAGTTCGTGGAGCGCGAGCGCCAGCGTCTGCACGTTCGAGGAGCGCAGGCACACGCCCTTGGGGCCTTCCAACCGGATGCCGTCCCGGTTGCCACCCATCGCCGCCAGCTCCGTCTCGATCAGTTCGTCGAACGTGACCCGGTCATGCTCGTTCAGACGGGAGAGCGGCCCCTGCACCCGCGCCAGTGCCTCCAGCCGATCGCCGAAGCGGCCACGGAACTGGTCGAAGTCGCCGCTCGCCCGCGCCGTCTTGTCGGCCATGGATCGCACCACGCCCATCAGGTTGCGGGTGCGGTGCTGGAGTTCGGCGATGAGGACCTGCTGCCGCTCCTCCCATTCGCGCCGTTCGGTCGTGTCCACCATCGCCCCGATCATGCGCACGGCATTGCCCTGCTCGTCGTAGAAGAATCGCCCCCTGCCCGAGAGCCAGTGTACCGATCCGTCGGGGTGCACCGCGCGGAACTCCCTGGTGAACTCCTGCTTCTGTTTGCGCGCGTCCTGCAGCGCCGCTTCGGTTTCGGCGCGATCCTCGGGATGGAGGCGCGATGCCCAGGCCTCGTAGCTCGGTGTCACTTCGCCGACGGCATATCCCTCCATGCGGAAATGTTCGTCGGACCAGTGCACCTCGCCGGAGGTCACGTTCCAGTCCCAAAGCCCGAGCCGCCCCACGTCGACGGCGGCGCGCAGCCGCTCCTCGCTCGCGGCCAGTGCCTGCTGCACGCGTCGTGCCTCGGTCACGTCCTGCCCGATCTTGATGAACTCGCGGATCTCTCCGTCTGCCCCGAACAGCGGCTGGGTCGAGCCGTCGAGGAAGATTCGGGTGCCGCCCTTGTGCCGGTGCCAGCGGACATTGGGGGCCGCCCCGTCGCGTGCCGCGACTGCGCGCTCCCATTCCGGCGCGCTGGCCGCCACGTCTTCGGGCACGAAGGTACGATCCACCGACTGGCCGACCATCTCCTCCTCCGACCAGCCATAGACGGCCGCCGCCCCCGCGGGCCAGGAGGTGATGATCCCCGCGCGATCCATGGTGAAGATCGCATAGTCGCGCACCGACTCGACGAGCAGGCGGAAGCGCTCCTCGCTCGCCCGAAGCTGCGCCTGCGCCACCTGATCACGCAGGTGCAGGAGATCGGCCTGGGCCGCTTTCCACTCGGTGATGTCGGTCGTGGTCGTCGCGACGCCGTCGCCGAGCTTGACTGCCGACTGGTAGAACCAGCCGTCGAACTGCTCGTGCACATAATGGCGTTCGGCGCGCTCGGGTATGCCGGTCTCGGTTACACGCCGGAACCCGTCGAAAATTCCTTCCACCTGAACGCCGGGGTTGCGCTCGACGAGCCTCTCGCCGATGACCGGGCCGAGCCGTCGCTCGGCCTCGGGGTTGATCAGCACCCAGCGGAAATCGACGATAGCGCCGGTCGCGTCCCGCTCGGCCTCGAAGACCTGGATAAGATCGGTCGACGCGTCCATCGTCGCCTGCAGCAGGTCGCGGCTCGCCTGGAG
>JAPJRE010000290.1 GCA_030824725.1 Sphingomonas sp. | reverse complement strand
GTCCGGCATCGTCGTGTCGCCGCGCAGGTCGAGCGTGTAGCGGAGCTGGGCGAGGACGCCGTCTTCGAGCGCGATCGACCAGTTGATCATCTTGGCATGCGCGGCTTCGACCAGCATGGTGCCGATCGTCTCGCGGTGGCCGGCGGCGACCTGCTCGCGGGGCAGCCAGACAAAGGCGAACAGGTGCCGGCCTAGCGTGCTGCGCACCAGCACCAGCTTCGAGCGCGGACGGTCGGCGACCGACATCGCGGTGAGCACCAGGCTCTCCAGCGCCTCCAGGTCGAAGGCGGTGGTCAGGTCGTGCGGCAGGCCGGTGAGGGCGTGCGTCATCGCCTTGCCGGTATGGCCCGAGGGATCGAAGCCGAACTTCGATTCGAGCATCTCCAGCCGCCCGCGCAGCATCGGCACCATCGCCGGGGGCGTGTTCAGCGCCTGGCTGGTCCACAGGCCATAGTGGATCGAAAGGCCGGTGACGTCCTGCCCCGTGGTCAGCGGCGTGACGACGATGTCGAGCGGCACGCGGCGATGCACGGTGGAGGTGGCGTTGGACTTGAGCAGCAGCGGGATCTCGCCGCCCATCTCGAAATAGTCGACCGCCAGCTTGCGCGAGGTTTCGGCGAGCAGCGGCACTTCATGGGTGTAACGGGCAAGGCCGATCTGGTCGCTGCTTTCGCCGCCGACCGACCATTTTTCATGGCCGAGCAGCGTCATCGCGTCGTCGGCGAACCAGCGGAGCAGCGCCTCGCCCTCACGAGAGGGGACGCGTGCGCCGTCGATCGACAGCGCCTGTTGCAGCGGCCGCCAGTCCGAGACGACGTCACGGACATGCTCCAGTACGCGCTCGATCTCGCTGGTCAGCGCGCGGCGGGTACGGGCGTCGGCGCGCTCCATCTCGATGTAGATCATCGACTCGGGCGACGCATCCTTCGCCTTCTCGCCGATATCGGTCACCACGCCCTTGGCGTCGCGCTCGACCGGCAGGATCGGGTGGATGATGCGGAAGATGCTCAGGTCGAACGAGGCGATCGCCGCCGCGATCGAATCGACCAGGAACGGCATGTCGTCGTTGATCACGGCGAGCCGCATCTTGCGGCTAGCGTCGTCCTGATAGGTTTCGAGATTGAGCCGCACCGTCTGCGGCGGGCGTTCCGCCGCCGTTTCCGCGACGAACCGCGCCACTTCCGTGCGCTCGGCGTCGTCCAGTCCTTCCAGCTCTCCGGGCAGGGCACCTTCGAAGATCCGATCCTCAAAAGCCTGCATGATCTTTTTTTCTAGGTTCTTCATGGGTCCGGCTATGCTCCCGGGTGGAGACCACCTCAAGTCTGGAAAAACCGGGAGGAAAGGCGCAGAAGCGCCCTCCCGCCGCGGTGGGACTCAGGCCGCCGCGCGGCGGACGGCGCGGTCGGTCAGCTGCGCGTCGTCTTCCAGCTTGGCGATGATATCGAGGCCCTGCTCGCCCGCACGCGCCAGCAGCAGCACGAACTCGGCCTGACCCGGCGCCATCGCCACGCGGGCGAGCGGTGGCCGCTGGCGCAGCGCGTCGACGGCGCGGGCGAAGGCGGCAGGGCGGCGCTCGCTGGCGAACGACGCGCGCAGCTCGCGCTCGGCAGCGACGACGCCCTTGATCCCGCCCGGGGTGATTTCCAGGAAGGCGTCGAGCCCGTCCGCGGGCACTGCCAGCCGACGGGCATGGGTGAGCACGGCGGCGAATTCGGCGAGCCGCGTCTTGTCATAGTCGGCACCGAAGACGAGCTTGGCCACCGGCGTCATCGGCGCGCGCGCCTGGGCGGCGATCGCCGCCTCGGCAAGGAGGGCGGCATAGCCTTCCGGGTCCTTTTCGGCCGCAATCGCGAAGCCATAGGCGCGATCGAGCGCGCGGTAGAGCGCCGCGCGGCCGCGGAGTTCGGAGGCGCGCGCGGCAGCGGCCGACTCGCGCGCCAGCATCAGCTGGTCGGCGAGCGGCGAGGCGACTTCGGTGCGCGGCAGTTCGGCGGTGGCGGGCGAATCGAAGCCCGCACTGGGGCCGTCGGCCCAGACCGACTGGGTCGGCGCGGGGTGCGGCACCGCGCGGCGCGAGGCCTCGATTTCGGCATCGAGTTGCGCCTGCATCTCGGCGTCGACGACTTCCTTCCAGTTGATCACGCCGTAGATGAAGTCGATCTTTTCGGGATTGGAGGCGAACGGCATCAGGATGCCGCGGTAGAACATCTGGTGGCCGCGCTGGCCGACGAACTCGGCCTCGAAGCCGATCGGCGCGCGGTTGGCGATGATCTGGAGATAATGGTCGGTCAGCCGCGAGAGCAGCGAACGGCTGGGCACTTCGCCGACATGCGCGATCGGCCCCTCGATTCCGCATTCCTCACGCAGCGCGGTACCGAGATAGCGGATGGCGGGGTTCTCGATGCCGGCGGTGAAGTCGAGCAGCACGCTGTTCGGCCCGAAATCGGCGATATTCTCGGGGTCGAGATCGTGGATCACGGGGTAGGGGCGGCCGCGCAGCAGCGAGACCCAGTGGTTATAGGCGCGCACGTGCATTCGCCGCTCGTCGCCGCCGATCGCCACAGGGCGTTCGTCGATCGCCTCGTCGGGCGCGGGTGCGGGCTCGGGGTCCGTCGGACGATTGATGCCGCGAGCCATGTTCATGCGGATGCTCCACTGCGGGCAAGGGCCCGAAAACGCTGATCCGGCGCCTTTTGCAGGGTCCATGGTAAATGCTGCGTAAAAGGCGGATCAGGAAAAGCCGCGGGCATGGCGTGGGCCAAGAAAGTTGCCGACGGTGCACGGAGACGCTTGCATGCGCCGGGAACGGCTGGTAAGCGCGCCGTCCTCCGGGCAAGCCAGCGCCCGGCACCGGGCGCCGCTTTAGCTCAGCTGGTAGAGCATCGCATTCGTAATGCGGGGGTCACAGGTTCGAGTCCTGTAAGCGGCACCATTCCAAGCCATTCAAATCGCTGGCTTTTCTTTGCAGCTGACCGGTTGGCGGTGGGTTCCTACGCGTCTTTGGTATCGCGCTGGTATCGCAATCCGGCTTCGGGTGCGTTCCTGGTACACCGCGATCGTAGATTCGGCGGACAGGAATCACGCGACGCAATCCCATGTTGATCGACCGTAATGGCCGGCAGCGTGCTCTGTGCGGGTATCACGCCGCCGGCAATTGCTTCATCGGAGGCGCCGGCGACCCGCCGCAAGATCGATGATCTTTCGATCCCGGTTGCCGTCGAGCAGATGCACCTTGGTCAGCTTGCTCACATCCTCCCAGAGCGATTCCACGCCGTCGATGAAATCGGCGAGGTATTCCGGGCGGAGATGCCGATAGTGGCGCTTGTTCGTCCCGTCGCCCCGATGTCCTGCAGCGGTTTCGATCTGCGCCTCTGGCACACCGCGACGGTGCATCTCGGTGCTGGTCGTATGCCGCAGCGTGTTGGGTGATCCGAGCCCTACGAGCTTGGGACGCGGCGCGGTCTCGCCCAACTTCGCGCGCGGCGGCAGCCATATCGGCGTTCCGCTCGCATCGGTCTGCTGACGGCAGATACCGGCCGCGACGAGCGTCTTCTCGAACGCGGTCTTGATGCTGGCGGCGGGTTCATAGACAAACCGGTGCTCGCCAGTATCGCGATCCACATAGCGTCGCTGCCACTGGATGGCCCGACCGGAATAGAGCTCCAGCCACGGCGCGAGCGTCGGTGCGATCGGGACGATGGACCGACGCTTCTTGGTCTGGTTGCGGCCCGGTGCGTTGAAGTAGATCACTCCGTCCCGAACCTGCGTGTCCTTGTCGAGCTCCAGCACCGCTTCCACCCGCGCATTCGTGCTGAGCATGATCATTACGAACATGTGGATGTGCCGCCGCTCTTCCAGTGCCCAGGCAGCTTCCAGCAACGCGGCGATCTGCTCGACCGTGTAGACAAGCTCACGAGGTTCCGGCTTTCGGCGCACGTCCGGCACGAAGGGCGCCGAAGCGATCATGTTGCGCTTCCAGGCCCAATTGAGTGGTTGACGCAGTGCCGCGGTGTCTCGGGCGATAGTGTGCCCGCTGACACCCTGCTGTGCGCGCCAGGCATGGAAACGCTCGACCAAGGCGGTCGTGACCTCCGCTACGGTGGGTGGGCCGGCAAGCCGACCCTGTGCTTGCTCCTCGGCGAAGAAGGTCAGCCAGTGCTGCACGCCGTTTGCATATCGGTCCGGGGCCGAAAGGTTGGGCACGGCGTGCTGAAGGAGCCAATCGGCCATCAGCTTTTCGACATATACTGCTTCGACCGGCGCCTGCACCAGCTTTTGGCTGGCGAGGTAATGCTCGGCTAGTGCATCTTGGGCGGCTTGCGGTGCTTGGTCTGCGCTACCGCCGCTGATGCCAAGCGACTTGCGGCGAACCCGGCGCTCGGATCCATTGCTGCCCTTGTCGTACCAGCATAGGCACCAGTTGTCCCTGTCTTCTCGGTACCAAAGCCAGAATGATCCGAGTTGGTAGCGGCGCTCGAAGTTCTTGGGGGAAGGTTGGGTGCGTTGTCTTGGTTGCATACGGCGGTAAGTGCTTCGGCCTCGAATTTGGAAAGAATGTTATAGATTGGCTCGCTGAGTAGAACCTTTGCTTGGTCTATGCTGAGGCAGAGCTTGCGATTGTTGTGAATCGACTTCCTCAGTTTATCCATCAGTTCCAGAATGACGGTCATCGGTCAGGCAGGCCTTCCAGGTTGCGAATTTGAATGTGCATAAATCCTCCATGCGACGTGCATGGTATACAACACATTTATGCACTTGTGTATGGGAAAAATCATGCGCTATCAGCGCCGCGCCGCGCATGTGCGGCTTTCTAAGAGGAGGGCTGGATGACCCAAACCGACATAGCGGGAACAGAAGACTTCCCATGGGGGAATACCATCGCTGCGAAAATGATGCGGGATGCGCTCGCCGACCGCCCAGACGTCTCCCAGCGCGAACTCGCGCGCCAGATGGGGTATAAATCGTCAGTCGTTATCAGCCACATGGCGAGCGGAAGGGCTCCCATTCCGCCGGACCGAGCGCGAGAGGTTGCCGAAATACTCGGAATTGCGCCCAGCGCGTTCGTGGCTGCCGTTTTCCGGCAGCGCTTCCCGGATGTGGACTTCGAGGCGGTGTTCGGCGGCCCGGCAGACCGGACCAACGATTCCTTCGCGCACGAGCTTGCTTCGGTGGCCGGCTGCACCTTGGACCTGTTGCCCGCTGAGACGAAAAGTCTCCTCCGGGAGGTCGTGGCAGACCGTATGCCCAAGCGGCGCTGGCTTAGCCTCGCGGAGCTTGCAGCTGTCGAGAGCTTGAGGAGTGCAATTCCGGGGCTACGCGAGGGTACAGTTCGAAACTTGGGGGAAAAGATTTCAAGGTTGGAATCGGCTCTCCGTGCGGAGGATGGCGGGCAAGCAGGTCCCGCAGACAGCAAATCATTACGCCCCTAACCGA
>JAPJRE010000289.1 GCA_030824725.1 Sphingomonas sp. | reverse complement strand
CGGCAGGGGCTGCCTGCTGCGGCTCGGGCTTGGGCTGCGGCTTGGGGATTTCCGGACGCACGACCGGCGTGAAGCGGCGCGGCGCGGGCAACGACGCATCGAGCTGCAGCGTGATCGGACCCTGCGGGATCGGACGGCGCGGCGGCTGCGCGGGCGCGGCAGGCTTGGGCGCTGCGGCCTGCGGCTGGGCCGGCTTGGGCGCCGCCGGCTGCTGCGGGGCAGCGGCCTGGGGTGCCGCCGGAGCAGGCGCGGGGGCCGGAGCCTCCGCTACCACGTCCGGCTTCGGTTCCGGGGCGGGCGCAGGAGCCGGCGTCGGCTCGGGTGCGGCGGCTTCAACCGGGGCGGCAGCCGCCTCGGCCTGGGCACGGGCACGCTCTTCGGCGCGGCGACGCTCTTCTTCCTGCGCCTCGGCACGGAGGCGCTCGTCGCGACGACGCGCTTCCTCCAGCGCCTGCATGCGCTGTTCCTCGGCCTCGCGGAGCAGCTTTGCCTGACGCTCCTGGGGCGAGAGATTGTCCATCGGCTTGCGCGGCGGCTGGGCAGCGGCACGCGGCGCCTGCTGCTGCGGGGCAGCGGGACGGGGAGCCTGAGCAGCCGGAGCCTCGGGCGCAGCGGCAGGGGCCGGCGTCGACTCGTCGATCGGCGCACCCTGCGGGCCGAGAACACGGCGACGCTTGACCTCCACGACCACGGTGTTGGAACGGCCATGGCTGAAGCTCTGCTTCACCTTGCCGGTTTCCACCGTGCGCTTCAGACCCAGCGGTGCGCGCATGCCCAGTTTCGGCTTGTCGTTTTCGGTGTCGCTCATGCGGCTACTCAAGTTCCTCGATAATGTTCGTCGTCAATGGCACGGCGGACGGCAAAGCCGATGCGCCTTGCGATTCGGAATCGCAAGACACGGGATCAGGTTCGGGTCCGATAAAGTGCAGCCAGCGATCGAGCGCTTCGCTCGTCCGTTGCGCCGCCCGGGCGTCGATGAGTCCGGCGTGTACCACATTTTCGCGGCCTAACGCCAAGGACAATATGGTACGCGAGACCGGCAATGTTAAGCCCTTGAGGGCAGAACCTTCCCGATCCGAGCCAACCCGCCACGCCTGGGCCAGCTTTCGGCTGCCGTCGTCGCGGGCGTCGGATGCGTGGAGCAGCAGATGGAGTCGGCCGCTGCGCGCGGCCTTTTCGATCCGCTCGGCGCCGATCACCACATAGCCCGCCTTCGCCTCCAGCCCCAGCCGGTCGAGCGCGGCGCGCTGCAGCTGGGCGGCGATCCGGTCCTCCAGATCGTCGGGAATGCGAATCTCGCCGGTGCGGAAGCTGCGCGAGAGAGCGCCCTTCAGCTTGCCCTTGTCGCGCGACGCCGTAAGCCCCGCCTTGTCGACGGAGATCCATGCGCCGCGGCCGGGGGCCTTGGCGCGAATGTCGGGCAGCACGTCGCCCTCGGGCGAAAGCACGAGTCGGATCAGCCCTTCCCGCGGCGATTCCTCGCGCGACAGGATGCAGGTGCGAACCGCGTCGGTCATCGTCCCCTCCCGTTGCCGGGAGAGGGGATGGCCAATGCCAATGTCAGTCGGCGCGTATCATTGTTCGGAGTCCGCAATTGCGTCCTCCTCGCCTGCTTCCGCAGGTTCTTCATCGGCGAACCAATGGGCGCGGGCCGCCATGATGATCTCGTTGCCCTGTTCGTCGCTGAGGCCATACTCCGCCAGGATGCCGCCCTTGGGCTCCTTGCGGGGGGTGTCGTCGCCGCGGCGACGCGGCTCGGCGCGCTTCTTCTCGACCAGCTCGTCGGTCGCCAGGTCGGCGAGGTCGTCGAGCGTCTTGATGCCCGCCTTCCCGAGCGTGACCAGCATCGCTTCGGTGAGGTACGGCATGGTGGTCAGGGCGTCCTCGACACCCAGCGCGCGGCGTGCCTCGCGATTGGCTTCCTCGCGGCGCTCCAGCGCTTCCTGGGCGCGGTTCTGGAGTTCCTGCGCGAGGTCCTCGTCGAAGCCCTCGATGGTCGCGAGTTCCTCGATCTCGACATAGGCGACTTCTTCCAGCGCGCCGAAGCCTTCGGCGACCAGCAGCTGGGCTAGCGTCTCGTCGACGTCGAGCTCGTTCTGGAACATCTCCGAACGCTCGACGAATTCCTTCTGGCGCTTCTCGCTCGCATCCGCCTCGGTGAGGATGTCGATCGCCTTGCCGGTCAGCTGCGAGGCGAGGCGCACATTCTGGCCGCGACGGCCGATGGCGAGGCTCAGCTGGTCGTCGGGGACGACCACTTCGATGCGGTCCTCTTCCTCGTCGATCACGACGCGGCTGACGTTCGCCGGCTGCAGCGCGTTGACGACGAAGGTGGCCGTGTCCGGCGACCAGGGGATGATGTCGATCTTCTCGCCCTGCATTTCCTGCACGACGGCCTGCACGCGGCTGCCCTTCATGCCGACGCAGGCGCCGACCGGATCGATCGAGCCGTCATGGCTGATCACGCCGATCTTGGCGCGGCTGCCCGGATCGCGAGCGGCGGCCTTGATCTCGATGATGCCGTCGTAGATTTCGGGCACTTCCTGCGCGAACAGCTTCTTCATGAACTCGGGGTGCGCCCGGCTCAGGAAGATCTGCGGCCCGCGATTCTCGCGGCGGACGTTGAGCACCACCGAGCGGACGCGATCGCCGACGCGCACCACTTCGCGCGGGATCTGCTGGTCGCGGCGGATCACGCCTTCGGCGCGGCCCAGGTCGACGACGACATGGCCGAACTCGACGCGCTTCACCACCCCGGTGATGATCTCGTTCACCCGGTCCTTGAACTCGTCATACTGGCGCTCGCGCTCGGCGTCGCGGACCTTCTGGAAGATGATCTGCTTCGAGGCCTGCGCCTGGATGCGGCCGAACTCGATCGGGGGCAGCGGATCGACGATGAAGTCACCGACCTTCGCGCCCTTCTGGAGCTTCTCGGCACCCTTGAGGTCGACCTGCTTGAAATAGTCGTCGACCTGCTCGACCACCTCGACGACACGCCACAGGCGGAGGTCGCCCGAAACCGGATCGAGCTTCGCGCGAATGTCGTTCTCGACGCCGTAGCGGTTCTTCGCGGCGCGCTGGATCGCGTCTTCCATCGCCTCGATGACGATGGCCTTGTCGATCAGCTTTTCCTTCGCGACCGAATCGGCGATCGCGAGCAGCTCGGCCTTGTTGGCAGAAATGGCGGTGGCCATCCGGGCTTATCCTTCTACTTCGATAATCTTGTCGGCGCCCTCGGCGGAGAGCGGCGCGGTGGCGGCGATCAGGCGATCGGTCATCGTCAGCTTGGCGTCCTCGATCGCGGCGAACGGCAGCACATGGTGCGCCTCGTCCTGCGTCACGATCGTGATGGTCGCGGCGTCCGCATCGATACCGGCGAGATCGCCCTTGAACTGCTTGCGCCCGTCGAGCTTCTCGGCGAGCGTGATGCGGGCCTCATGACCCTGCCAGTCGGCGAAATCCTGCAGCCGGGTGAGCGGCCGATCGATGCCGGGCGAGCTGACTTCCAGCCGATAGGCATGGTCGATCGGATCGCGGCCCTCGGCTTCCAGCCGGTCGAGCAGGTCCGAGATGCGGCGCGACAGATCGGCGCAATCGTCGATCGTCAGCTGGCGCGTATCGGGGCGCTCGGCCATGATCTGCAGCGTGGGATCGCTCTGGCCGCCGAACATCTTCACGCGCACCAGGGCAAAGCCCAGCGCCTGCGCTTCGGTTTCGATCATCTTGGCCAGTTCGGCGAGATTCGCCACACACATCTCCGGTTGAAATCAAGCAGCTTCGGTGCCGGTGCCTGGCGGCGCCGACCTCGATCATGTTTGACGATGTCCGAGAAAGCCTCCGCGATATACGCAATCGTGTGGCACGGAGCAAGGGGGCGCCTCGCACCTTGCATCTTTTCGCGGACGAAAGTCGTTGCAACGCGTTGCAAAACCGGCGGCGTTTGCGACCGAACCATCGCCGGAGAGGATTCCCCATGCCCCGTTCGCTGTTGCTGATACCGATATTGTTCGCCACCGCCTGCTCGTCGCCCGGCTCCAATGCCCAGCAGCCGACCGGGACGGCCGCCACGCCGACACCGTTGCCGGTGCCGAGCGGCACCCCCGCCCCGCTGCCCGCCGGCGTGCCGTTCACTGCGATCCGCGTCGCCGATTTCGATTCGCCCTTCGCGCTCGCCTTCCTGCCCGACGGCGCCGCGCTGGTGACCGAGAAGGCGGGGCAGCTGCAAGTTTGGGAGGTCAACCAGAAGGCGCAGGCGGTAACCGGCGTGCCCAAGGTCGCCGCCGGCGGCCAGGGCGGGCTGCTCGACGTGGCGCCCGCGCCGGACTTCGCCAGCAGCAACACCATCTATTTCACCTATACCGAACCGCGCGCCAACGGCAGCGCGCTGGCACTCGCCCGCGCCAAGCTCACCCGCGGCAAGGCGATGGCGCCGCGACTCGACAATGTCGAAGTGCTGTTCCGCTCGGGCGTAGACGGCGACGGCGGGCAGTTCGGCGCCGTCATTGCCTTCGCGCCGGACGGCAAGTCGCTGTTTCTGTCGTCGGGCGAGCGCCAGCGTTTCGCTCCCGCGCAGGATCCCAACCAGGCGATCGGCAAGATCCTGCACCTGACGCTCGACGGCAAGCCGGCCTCGGACAATCCCGACGCAGACAAGGTCGGCGCGACCAGCGTGCAGGTGATCGATCCCCCCGAGGACACCGACGCCGCCAAGACCGCCAAGGGCCGCCCCTTCGCCTTCGACGGCCCCAACCCGGCGCCGGCCGCGATCTGGAGCAGCG
The DNA here is from genome assembly GCA_030824725.1 of Sphingomonas sp. Lineage (GTDB taxonomy): Bacteria > Pseudomonadota > Alphaproteobacteria > Sphingomonadales > Sphingomonadaceae > Sphingomonas. The sequence continues at coordinate 669 of JAPJRE010000289.1, read as the reverse complement.
GGCATCGCAATCCCTATGGCCTCGTCTTCGATGCCTCGGGCAATCTGTGGGAGCACGAGATGGGCCCGCAGGGCGGCGACGAGCTCAACCTGATTATCAAGAGTCGCAACTATGGCTGGCCCAACGTCTCGTTCGGCGAGAATTACAACAACAAGCCGATCCCCAAGCCCAAGGCCGGCGACGGCTATGAGATGCCCAAGCTCTACTGGGTGCCGTCGATCTCGCCCTCGGGGCTGATCTACTACACGGGCAGCGAGTTCCCGCAATGGAAGGGCTCGCTGCTGATGGGCGCGATGTCCGGCCAGGCGCTGATTCGGATCGCGCTCGACGGCACCAATCCCCGCAAGGCCGACCAGTGGAACCTCGACATGCGCATCCGCGACGTGGCGCAGGGGCCGGATGGCTCGCTGTGGCTGCTGCAGGACGGCGCCAAGGGTGATGGCGGCTGGCTGATGCGGGTCACGCCGAAGAAGTGAGGCGCCCACGACCCTCCCCTGGAAGGGGAGGTGGCAGGCCGCAGGCCTGACGGAGGGGTGTCGACGCCGGAAGCGCGGTCTTCCATCGCAGCGGGGACGCCCCTCCACCACCGCCATCGGCGGCGGGCCCCCACCCCAAGCAGGGGTCGATTTAACCTATCACACCAACAGGAACATCATCCGCGCCACCGCG
>JAPJRE010000288.1 GCA_030824725.1 Sphingomonas sp. | reverse complement strand
CTCCAATACTATCCTATGTTTACAGGATCACTTGCAGGGGAAGCGCTGCTGCATCATCGCAGCGAACGCCGCCTTCACGCTGATCCCGCGCTGCGCCGGCGGGATCTTCTCGAACGCGGCAATCAGATCCTTGCTGCCGATCTTCGCCTGCCCCTTAGGCGGCGGGCAGCTGCTCGGCTTCTTGCCCGCGGCGGCGGCTGCAGCGAGGTCGCCGCGATAGGCATCGGAGGCGCCTTCCACTTCCCGCTTCAGCACGCCGATGTCCGAGGAGAACATCGCCATCGCGCCCTTGGCCTTGAGCGCGTTCACCTTGGCGAGGAACTCGGCCACGCTCATCGCCTGGGCGGGCACCGCCACCAGCATCAGTCCACCGGCCGCCAGAAACAGTCGTCGCATAGGAAAAACGCTCCCGGGAAGGGTTCCCGGGAGCGTTCTCTATCGGTGCGAAGCGGATCCTGGCAATGCCGGGAAGCGTCAGGCCCCCTGCGGTGCCGGGTTGCCGAACGGATCCTTGAGCTTGCGCGTCTTGGGGATCGAGGTGCCGCCCACCGCGGGCATGCCCGGCGTGCCGGTGGGATCGCCGCGATCCAGCGTCTCGCCGGCGATCAGCTTCTTGATCTCCTCGCCGGTCAGCGTCTCATATTCGAGCAGCGCCAGCGCGATGGTGTGGAGCTGGTCGATATGGTCGCCCAGGATCTGCCGCGCGCGGTTGAGGCCCTGCTCGACGAAGCGCTTCACCTCGGCGTCGATCAGCCGCGCAGTCTCGTCCGACATCGGCTTGGAACGCGCCACCGAATAGCCGGTGAAGCTGTCCTCGCTCTCCGAGAAGTCGAGCGGGCCGAGATTGTCCGACAGGCCCCATTTGGTGACCATCGCGCGGGCGAGACGGGTCGCCTGCATGATGTCGTTCGAGGCGCCCGAGCTCACCTTGTCATAGCCGAAGATCAGTTCCTCGGCGACGCGGCCGCCGAACGCCACGGCGATATCGGCGTGCATCTTGTCGCGGTGATAGCTGTACGAATCGCGCTCCGGCAGCGGCTGGACCATGCCGAGGGCAAAGCCGCGCGGGATGATCGTCGCCTTGTGGATCGGGTCCGCCGTCGGCTCGTGTGCGAACACCAGGGCGTGGCCGGCTTCGTGATAGGCGGTCATCCGCTTCTCGTCGTCGGTCATCACCATCGAGCGGCGCTCGGCGCCCATCAGCACCTTGTCGCGGGCGTCGTCGAATTCCTGCGCCGCCACCAGCCGCTTGCCGCGACGGGCCGCGAGCAGCGCCGCCTCGTTGACGAGGTTGGCGAGATCGGCACCCGAGAAGCCCGGCGTGCCGCGCGCGATGACGCGGGCGTCGACGTCGGGTGCAATCGGCACCTTCTTCATATGGACCTGCAGGATCTTCACGCGGCCCTCGATATCGGGGCGCGGCACCTGCACCTGGCGGTCGAAGCGGCCCGGACGCAGCAGCGCCGGATCGAGCACGTCGGGACGGTTGGTCGCCGCGACGATGATGATGCCTTCATTGGCCTCGAAGCCGTCCATCTCGACCAGCAGCTGGTTCAGCGTCTGCTCGCGCTCGTCATTCTGGTTGCCCAGACCGGCGCCGCGCGAACGGCCGACCGCGTCGATTTCGTCGATGAAGACGATGCACGGCGCCGACTTCTTGGCCTGCTCGAACATGTCGCGGACACGGCTCGCGCCGACGCCGACGAACATCTCGACGAAGTCCGAACCCGAAATGGTGAAGAAGGGCACGCCTGCCTCCCCCGCGATGGCGCGGGCGAGCAGCGTCTTGCCGGTTCCGGGCGAGCCGACCAGCCGCCTCGTTGACGAGGTTGGCGAGATCGGCACCCGAGAAGCCCGGCGTGCCGCGCGCGATGACGCGGGCGTCGACGTCGGGTGCAATCGGCACCTTCTTCATATGGACCTGCAGGATCTTCACGCGGCCCTCGATATCGGGGCGCGGCACCTGCACCTGGCGGTCGAAGCGGCCCGGACGCAGCAGCGCCGGATCGAGCACGTCGGGACGGTTGGTCGCCGCGACGATGATGATGCCTTCATTGGCCTCGAAGCCGTCCATCTCGACCAGCAGCTGGTTCAGCGTCTGCTCGCGCTCGTCATTCTGGTTGCCCAGACCGGCGCCGCGCGAACGGCCGACCGCGTCGATTTCGTCGATGAAGACGATGCACGGCGCCGACTTCTTGGCCTGCTCGAACATGTCGCGGACACGGCTCGCGCCGACGCCGACGAACATCTCGACGAAGTCCGAACCCGAAATGGTGAAGAAGGGCACGCCTGCCTCCCCCGCGATGGCGCGGGCGAGCAGCGTCTTGCCGGTTCCGGGCGAGCCGACCAGCAGCGCGCCCTTGGGGATCTTGCCGCCAAGCCGCGCGAACTTCGACGGGTCCTTGAGGAACTCGACGATCTCCTGCAGCTCCTCGCGCGCCTCGTCGATGCCGGCGACGTCGTCGAAGGTGACCTTGCCTTCCTTCTGCGTCAGCAGGCGGGCGCGGCTCTTGCCGAAGCCCATCGCGCCCGAGCCCGAATTCTTCTGCATCTGGCGCAGCACGAAGAAGGCGATGCCGAGGAAGAGCAGGAAGGGCAGCGACTGGACGAGGATATATTGCCAGATCGACGGGCTGTCCTCGGGCCGTGCGTTGATCACCACGCCCTTCGAGCGCAGCGTCTCGACCAGCTTGGGATCGCCCGGATTGTTCGTGCGGAACTTGCCCTCGCTGGTGCTGCCGGTGATCACCCCGGAGCCGACCGCGATGTTGACGTCCTTGACGTCGCCCGACTGCACCTTGTCGAGGAAGGTCGAATAGGGAATCGCATTGCCCGCGGGCTGCGCGGTGCGAGTGTCGAACAAGGTGACGAACAGCGCCAGGGCTGCGAGAATACCTACCCAGATGAGCAGGCTCTTCATCCAGGGGTTGTTGCCCCCGTTTTCCGGACCCTGCTGCTTGCCGTTATCGCTCATCGTGTACCCGGTACCTTTCAAGCCCTAAGATAGGCGCGGCGGCGTCAATGACAATGGAACAACGTCGATCATGGTGATCGATGCGGGGGCGCCGGCGCGAAGCGCCAGCGGGGCCCCGGTCGCACCACGACTCCGGCCAAGGTCGCCACCTTCCCGGCATCCACCGCGGCGATCAGCCGGTCAAGCCCGGAACCGCGCGGGGGCGGCGCATCGGCCGTGGTTTTGAGCGCGCGGGCGACAAGGCGGCGGCGGAGTTCGCGCGGGAGACCGGCAAGGTCGAGCGCGACCTTGCGATCCTCGACCTGCGCGCGCGCGGCCCATTCGCGCTCGGCCATCCAGTCCAGCGCGGCCTCGGCATCGCGCAGGTTGGTGGCGGCGAGGGCGAGGCGTGCGGGCGGCAGTTCAGGCGTCTCGGCGAGCAGGCGGCGCACCCGGCTGCGATCGAAGCGCGGGTGGCGGTTGGAAGGGTCCTCGACGGGCGCGATGCCGGCGGCGTGGACCAGGGCGGCCAGCTCGGCACGCGACCAGCCGAGCAGCGGGCGGACCAGCATGGTCGGCGCGCCGATGCGGAGCGGCCGGCAGGACAGCATCGCGGCGAGGCCGCCCAGCCCCGCCCCGCGCCGGGCGCGGAGGAGGAAGGTTTCGGCGAGATCGTCCTGCTGGTGGGCCACGGCGACCCAGGGGGCGCCGGCGGCGCTCGCCCAGTCGGCGAGGCAGCGATACCGCATCGCCCGCGCACGATCCTGGAGATTGCCGCCTGCCAGCATTTCGGGACGGGGCGGCAGGATCGCATGGGGCACGCCGATCCGCGCGCAGAGCGTGCCGACGAACGCCGCTTCCTCCGCCGATTCCGCGCGCAGCCCGTGATCGACCGTGGCGGCGACCACGGCACCGGGAAAGGCGGCACGGGCGAGGAGCAGCAGCGCCAGGCTGTCCGTGCCCCCCGAAACGGCAACGCCGACCGGTGCCTCGGCGCCGGGCACCCGCCCGGCTGCCGCGCGCCAGTCGGCGAGGAAGCGGGCGACGTCCGCGCCCGCGATCGCGTCGATCAGCGACGCGTCACTTGCAGCGCTGATCCGCACGGCCCTTGGCGACGCCCGCGCGCATCTCGGCCGAGAGCCCGGGGCCATAGACCTTGTTCAGCTCGTCATAGACCTTGCAGACCTCGCCCGACGGCTTGTTCAGCTTCACCAGCGCCTGGGCGAGATAATAGAGGCTGTCCGGCGCGCGCTCGCCATTGGGGTCCTTGGTGTAGTTCTCGTACAGCGCCACCGCCGCGAGGCTCGGCTTGTTGTCGTCGAGATAGACGCGGCCGAGCAGGTTGCGCGCGAAGCTGGCGCGCTTGCCGGTGGGGTACTTGGCCTTGTACTGCTCCAGCGCCTTGGCGGCTTCCGGGTAGAGCTTGGCCTGCCACAGGCGGAAGCCGTAGAGATACAGGTCCTCGCCCGCATCGCCGGTGCCCGGCTTGGCCACCGCGGCGACCTTGGCGGCACGGTCGCCCGAGGACTGCGCCGGGGTAGAGGCGGAATCACCCGAGGCGGCGACGGCGCCGTCGCTCGGCATCGCGTCGGCGACCGGCTGCGGCGGCGTCTCGAGCGCCTTCACCCGCGCATCGGTGGCGGCCTTGTAGGCGCCGAACGCCTCTTCCAGCTGGCGCATGCGATACTGGTTCTGCTCGATCTGACCGGTCATCGTCTGGATCTGGCTTTCCAGCGCCGCGACGCGCTGGGTCAGGTCGGCAAGCGGGCTGGTCGCGGGCACGCCCGGGGGCGTGTTGTCGACCTGCTGGGTGATCTGCGGCTCGACGGTCATGCCGGCGCCGCCGGGGAACACCTTGCGCTGCACCGCGCGCATCTCGCGCTCCAGCTTGTCGACGCGCTGGCCGACATTGCCGTCCTGGGCCTGCGCCATCGCGGTGCCGTTGAAGCCGAACGCGGCAAAGGCCAGTGCCGCTGCGAGAGCAATACGCATCGTCGATCAATCCTTACGCGCCTCCCGGGGAACGGAGGCGTGGCGCCGCTATAGCCAAGCGGCGCCCGCTTGCGCCACCCCCTCAGGGGTTGAGCGTGTCGCCGGCCGGCGTGGTGGTGGGCGCAGGGACGGCAGTCGTGTCGGTGCCGTCGGTGCGCGGCGCGCTGCGGCGACGCAGCGGGCGTTCGCGCAGCGGCGTCGCCGCGGCGGTCGCGGTCGGCGACGGGGTTGCGCCGGGCTGGCCGCGGGCGCGCAGCGCGGCCGAGGTCAGTTCCGCCTCGATCACCTTCACTTCGGTGCCGAGCGGTGCGACCTCGCTGCCGTTGAGCAGCACCTGCAGCTGATCCGGGCGGCCGGTGCGGATGCGCGGATGATCGGCATCGTCGGGCACGTCGTAGCGCTCGCCGGCGGCCAGTTCCTTCTCCGCCAGCTTCTTGCCGGTGGCATCGGTGATGCGGATCCAGGCGGGCCCGCGCGCGACCAGCGTCACGTGCTCGACGGCGGGGA
>JAPJRE010000287.1 GCA_030824725.1 Sphingomonas sp. | reverse complement strand
CTGAGGAACAGGATGGTCAGCAGCGGGATCGACCAGACGATCAGTTCGATCCGGCCCGAATAGACGAACTCCGGCCGATACTTCGCCTTGCCGTTGCCGGCGCGGAACCACCAGGCGAAGACCAGCGTGGCGATCATCGTGGGGATGACGATCGCCAGCATGATCACCAGCGAATCGAGCAGGATCGTCCGGTTGTTCGCGCCGATCGGGCCGCCGGGGCGCAGGATGCTCGCGCCGCTGCAGCCGCCGAGCAGCAGCAGCGGGAGAAGACGCGCGCCGCGCTCAGCCATGCTCCGCCTCGGCGAGCCACTCGTCGGGCGAGCGGGCGTGGGTGGCAGCAATGTTGGCGCCCATGCTCTGCGCGATGATCTCCAGCGCCCAGCGGCCGCGATCATCGTCCTGCGTCGCTACCGCATCTTCGGGCACCCACAGCGCATAGTCGCGCATGTGCGCGTCACCCGCGGTGAACAGCACGCAGATGTCGGTCGCTACCCCGGTCAGCACCAGCCGCCGCACGCCCAGCTTGGGGAGCAGCACGGGCAGGTTGGTCGCGTAGAAGCCGGAGAATTGGGGTTTGAGGACGAAATAGTCGCATTCGCGCGGCTTGAGCTTCGCCAGGCCGTCGGGCGCGCCGTCGAACGCCCGTTCGATCAGCCGCGACTTCTCCGAATGCCATTCGCCGAAATTGTCGTTGACGTAGACGGTGGGCAGTTCGGCGGCATCGAACGCGTCGCGCAGCTGGAGGATCGGCCCGGCGATCGCCTCGGCACGCGCGCGCAGTTCCTCACCGCCTTCGAAATCGAAGATGTTGATCATGTCGATGATCAGCAGCGCAGCGGTGGCATCGGCCTGGTCGCGCGCAGGTGCGGTGGCGCCCTTTCCGGGTTCTTCCACGGTCTTTCCGCCTCAGCGGTCGGTCTGGCCGCGGTCGAGCGTGTCGCTGGGATGCCGCGCATCGCCTTCCTGCTGATGCTCGGTCGACATGTTGGGCCGTGGCTGGGTGCCGGTGCCGACGGCATCGCCCTTCTCGCCGGGTTCGGTCGAGAGATTGGGGCGCGGCTGGGTGTGGGTCTGGTCGTCCGGATCGGGCATGACGCTTCTCCTGATGCTCAGGCTAACGACACGCAGCGGCGGCTGTTCCCCGCAGGCTCAGCGCTTTTGGCGATTCATAACCTGGAGCAGTGCCGCAGCAAGCGACAGCCCGCCGCCGAGCAGCGCGACCCCGGTCCAGCCGCCCGTTTCCCAGGCGAACGTCGCCGTCGCCGAGCCCGCAGACGCGCCGAGGAACATCGATCCCATCAGCACGGTGTTGAGCCGCGCCCGCGCCTCGGGCCGCAGCGCGAAGATGATGTGCTGGTTGGAGACGAGCGCGCTCTGCACCGCGAAGTCGAGCACGACGACGCCGATCACCAGCGCGGCGATGCCGGCCCACAGCCCGAACAGCAGCCAGCTTGCCACCGCGAGCAGCGCGCCGATCAGCACCACAAGGTGCGGACCGCGCTTGTCGGCGATCCGGCCGGCGAGCGGCGCGCCCAGGATTCCCGCCGCACCGACGACGCCGAACAGCCCCGCAACGTCTGCGCCGAGGCTGAAGCGCGGCGTCTGCAGGTAGAGCGCCAGAATCGTCCAGAAGGCGGTAAAGCCGGCGAACAGCAGCGCCTGGGTGATCGCCGCCAAGCGCAGCGCGGGGAACTCACGCCACAGACCGCCCAGCGAACCGAGCAGCGCGCCATAGCCAAGCGTCGCCTCGGGCTCGCTGCGCGGCAGCCGCCATGCCATCACCGCCGCGGTACCCAGCGCCAGCGGCACGCCGAGCCAGAACATCTCGCGCCAGCCCCAATGCGTGCCGACGAAGCCCGACAGCGTCCGGCTGAGCAAGATGCCGCAGAGCAGCCCGGCCATCACCGTGCCCACCGTCTGCCCGCGCCGCGCCGGATCGGCGAGGTGCGCGGCAAAGGGCACGATCTGCTGCGCGACGCTCGCCGCCGCCCCCACCAGCAGCGAGGCACCGATCAGCATCCAGGCATTGGGCGCCAGCGCCGCGCCGACCAGCGCCACCGCCAGCACCAAAAACTGGAGCACGATCAGCCGCTTGCGCTCGTGCAGGTCGCCCAGCGGCACGAGCAGGAACAGCCCCGCGGCATAGCCGAGCTGGGTAGCGGTCGGCACCAAGCCTGCCGGCTGGCCGGGCAGGTCGCGTTCGATAATGCCGAGCAGCGGCTGGTTGTAATAGATATTGGCGACCGCGAGCCCGGCGGCGGCGGCCATGGCGAAGGTCAGGCCGCGGCCGAGCCGCGCGGTGGGTTGGGGTGCGTGCAAAACGTCGACTCCTCGGGCATTCGGCCGCCCAGATAGGGAACGCACCGTCCGACCGTTACTGTCCAATGGTTTGGGGGCCGCCTTCGTCGAGCAGATTGGTCTCGGCCATCGCATTGTCCGGCTCGTCGACATGGCCGTCCGGGTCGACATGGATCAGGATCTCGGTGTCGGGGAAGGCCTCGCCCAGCGCGCCCTCCAGCCGCTCGACCACCTCGTGCGCCTCGGCGATGGTCATGCAGGGACGCATGCTGACATGGAACTGGACGAAGTCGCGGTTGCCGCTGGTGCGGGTGCGCAGGTCGTGCAGGCTCTTGAGCTCGGGATGTTCGGCCGCGATCTCGACGAAGCGGCGGCGCTTCTCCTCGGGCCATTCGCGGTCCATCAGCTGGTCGATCGCCGCGACCGAGGCACGCCACGCGCCCCAGAGCAGCCACAGCGCGATGGCGATGCCGAACACCGGATCGGCGCCAGCAATCCCGGCATAGCTTTCCAGCACGAGCGCGCCGATCACGGCGGCGTTGAGGAACAGGTCCGAACTGTAATGGATGCTGTCGGTGGTGATCGCGATCGATCCGGTCTGCCGGACGACCCAGCGCTGATATTGGGTGAGCGCGAGCGTCACCAGAATCGCGATCACGGACACGACGATGCCCGCCTCGGGATCGGCGCTGACCTGGTTCTGGAGCAGCCGCTGCACGGCGCGCAGCAGGATGGCGAAGCCCGAGATCGCGATGATCACCACCTGGAACAGTGCCGCCAGCGCCTCGGCCTTACCATGGCCGAAGCGATGCTCGTCGTCCGCCGGCTGCGACGCCCAGTGCACGCCCCCCAACGTCACCAGCGAGGCAACGAGGTCGAGCCCCGAATCGGCGAGGCTGGCCAGCACCGCCACCGACCCCGTCTTCACCGCCGCATAGGATTTGAGCGCGCCGAGGAAGAGCGCACTGCACACGCTGGCGATCGCCGCACGGCGGGCGAGGTTGGTCACGGGTAGAGCATGCCTTCGCTCCAGCCGTCACTCGTGCGGGTGAACACCCGGCGCTCGTGCAGGCGGTGTTCGCGGTCGAGCCAGAATTCGATCCGCTCGGGCGTCACGCGATAACCGCCCCAGTGCGGCGGCCGGGGCACCGGCTGGCCCTCGAACCGCGCCTGCACCTCGGCGAAGCGATCCTCGAAGGTGGCGCGGCTATCGAGCGGGCGCGACTGGTCCGAGGCCCAGGCGCCGAGCTGCGAATCGCGGCTGCGGCTGGCGAAATAGGCGTCGGACTCCGCGTCGCTGGCGAAGGCGATCGGCCCTTCGATGCGGATCTGACGGCGCAGCGACTTCCAGTGGAAGAGCAGCGCGACATGGCCGTTGGCGGCGAGATCGCCGGCCTTGCGGCTCTCGCGGTTGGTGTAGAAGACGAAGCCGCGCTCATCATAGCCCTTGAGCAGCACCATCCGGACCGAGGGGCGCCCCTCGGCATCCGCCGTGGCCAGCGCCATCGCGTTGGAATCGTTGATCTCGGTGGTACGCGCCTCGGTGTACCAGGTGTGGAAAAGCGCGAAGGGGTCGGTGCTCATGGGATCTGCCTCTACAGCCTAAACGCCGCCGTTGCGATGGGCGGAACATGACGGACTTTGGGGAATTGAATCGGGCCTGCAACGAGGAGACTTCCGCATGGCCGCGCGCGCCTATTGGCAGGGACAGATACGGCTGGCCCTCGTTTCGATTCCCGTCGAGATCTACACCGCCACCAAATCCGGCGCGCAGATCGCGTTCCACCAGATCCATGAGCCGAGCGGCCAGCGGATCAAGTATGAGAAGGTCGCGCCCGGCGTCGGCGCGGTCGAGCCCGACGAGATCGTCAAGGGCTATGAGATCGAGAAGGGCGAGTACGTCCTGCTCGAGCAGGACGAGATCGACGCGGTAAAGCTCGAATCGCGCAAGACGCTGGAGCTGACCCAGTTCGTCGACGCCGACGAGATCGACGTGCTCTATTACGAGCGCCCCTATTTCGTGGTGCCCGCCGATGATCTTGCCGAGGAGGCCTTTATCGTGCTGCGCGAGGCGCTGCGGCGGGCGCGCAAGGTGGGGCTGGGCCAGCTTGCGATGCGCGGCCGCGAATATATCGTCAGCCTCAAGCCCTGCGGGCGCGGCATGATTCTGGAAACACTGCGATATGCCGACGAGGTGCAGAAGGCGCAGGGCTATTTCCGCGAGATCCCGGACAGCGAGCCCGATCCGGAGTTGCTGGAGCTGGCGCAGACGCTGATCGAGAAGAAGGCGCGCAAATTCGATCCCAAGGGCTTCCACGACCGCTATGTCGATGCGCTGCGCGCGCTGATCGAGAAGAAGAAAAAGGCCAAGGGCGCCAAGATCCTGGAGGATCCGGACAAGCCGGAGAGCCGCGGCTCGAACGTGGTGGACCTGATGGCGGCGCTGAAGAAGTCGCTCGGGCCCGGCGACGCCAAGCCCGCGGCCAAGACCAAGACGCCGGCGAAGAAGGCGGCGCCGAAGAAGCCGGCGGCGAAGAAGCGTGCCTGACGCCGACAGCCTCGCCCGCTACAACGCCAAGCGCGACTTCGCCAAGACGGCGGAACCCGCCGGCACGGTGGCGAAGTCCGGCGGCAATCGCTTCATCGTCCAGAAGCACGATGCGAGCCGGCTGCACTGGGACTTCCGGCTGGAAATCGACGGCGTGCTCAAGAGCTGGGCAGTGACGCGCGGCCCCAGCCTCGATCCCGACGAGAAGCGGCTGGCGGTGCGTACCGAGGACCATCCGCTCTCCTATGCCGATTTCGAGGGGACGATCCCCAAGGGCGAATATGGCGGCGGCACGGTGATGCTGTGGGACAGCGGCACCTGGGAGCCCCTGCCGGGCAAAAGCGCCAAGGATCTGGCGAAGGGCCATCTCCACTTCGTGCTCCATGGGGAGCGGATGCAGGGCGAATGGCTGCTGATCCGGCTGAAGCCGCGCGGCAAGGAGAAGGCGGAGAACTGGCTGCTCCGCAAGATCGACGACGGGTTTGCAGGCGCCACGGACGAACTGGTCGAAACGGGCCTCACCAGCGTCACCACCGGGCGGACGATGCAGGAGATCGCCGAGGGGAAGAAGCCAGCGCTCCCCTCCCGCTTGCGGGAGGGGTCGGGGGA
>JAPJRE010000286.1 GCA_030824725.1 Sphingomonas sp. | reverse complement strand
CTATGACGCTCGGCGGCGCGCTGACCGCGGGCGCGAGCGCGCAGCTGACCGGCGAGACGATAAGCGCTGCGGCGATCACCGCTGGCAGCGTCGCCGTCTTCGGCGGCACTGCCGTAAGTCTCGGCGACGTCGCTGCGACTGCGGGCAGCATCGACCTCGAAGGGCAGGGCGCAATCGCCGCAGCCGCGCTGACGAGCGCGGATCAGGTACGGATCGGCGCGCAGTCCATCGTGAACGGTGTTTCGGTGACGGGCGCCATCCGCGCTGCCGGGGATGTGACCATCGATGCAGGCGACATCACGCTGGCTTCGGTGGAGTCCAGCGCAGGCAGCATCATGCTGACCGCCTCCGCCGGTGATGTGACGCTCTCCGGAGCGGCTAGGGCGAAGACGGCAGCGACGATGAACGCGCTCGGCGCGATCACGCTGGGCGGTGCGCTGGAGACGGAGGGCTTGCTCCGCCTGACCGCCGATACGCTGACCACGGCGGCGCTGACGGGCGCTGCGGTCGACATCGCGTCGGGCACCCAAGCGGTACTCGGCACGGTGCGGACGACCCGGAGCGACTTCTTCGCCGATACGGCAGGAACGCTGGCTGCCGAGAGCCTGGACATCGCCGGTGCACTGACGGTTGGGGCCGTTACCGCACCCTCGCAGTTCGCGGTGCGCGGTTCGATCCTCGCCGCCGGGCCGGTGGCGATTCGGGCAGGGACGCTCGCGGCCGGTTCGGTCCAAGCGCTGGCCGCCGGCGTCACCCTCGCTGCGACGGCGGGCGATCTGACGATCGCGAGCGACGTGACGACGCGCGGCGCGGCCGATCTCGCCGCGAGCGGCGGCATCCTGCTGGGTGGGACGCTCCGCGCGGGCGGCGCGGCGCGGCTGACCGGCGCAACGATCGACTTTGGCAGCATCACCGCCGACACCGTGGCGCTCACCGCCGATACGATCACCGGCAACCAGCTGGCCGGCGCAAACGGCACCACCATTCGCGCATCGACCGCGATGTCGATCGCGGCGATCGACGGCGGCGCGGGCACGACGGCGCTGATCCTCGGCGGCGGCAGCGCAATACGGCGGCTGGCGCGCCTCGCCGGCGGGCTGCAAGCAAGCGACGTGACCGGTGCCAGCGTCGCCATCGATGCGGCGGGCGAGGTCAGCCTCGGCACCGTCGTCACGACTGCCGGCAACCTCGATATCAATGCGAGCGGGAGCCTCAGCGCCGATACGCTGACGAGCGCAGCCGCACTGACGATCGGCGCAACGAGCACCCCGCTCCAGGTGAACGTGGGGCGCGCCACCGCGAGCGGGGACATCGCCGTCACCGCCGAAGCGATCACGCTCGGCACGGTGGAATCGCTGGGGGCGGGCATTGCGCTGGCAGCGACCGGCGGCGATCTCACGCTGACCGGCACCGGCACGGCCGCGACGGGTGCGCAGCTCCGGGCCGGCGGCGGCCTCACGCTCGGCGATTCCTTCGCGGCAGGCGGCGCGGCAACGCTCGACGCGTCGGCGATCGCTTTCACCAGCATCGAGGGCGAGACGGTAGCGCTGGCCGGCGGCACGATCGATGGCGGCTCACTGGGCGCTGCAGCGGGGGTCCGCGCGGCGGCGACGAATGGCCTGGCATTGGGCACGATCGAGGGGGGCGCCGGCGGGGTGGCGCTGACGACCACCGGCGGCGCACTGCGGTCCGGCGATATCACCGGTGCCACTCTTGCGATCGATGCCGTGGGCGAGGTGGTGGTAGGCACGGTGCGAACGAACAGCGATGTCGTCGCCGGGGCCGGGGGCTCCTTCACCGCGACCGCGCTGGCGAGCGGCGGCGGCATCACGGTAAATGTCGGCAGCGGCTTGACCGTGGCGGGCGCCATCGACGCGCAAGATGCCGTCGCCGTGACGGCACGCTCGATACTGGCGGGAACCATCACTTCGGTCGGCGGGGACGTGACGCTCGCTGCGACTGCGGGGGCACTTGGCGTCGTGGGTGAGACCCGCGCGGCAGGCGCGATCACCGGCACCGCGGCGGGTGCGATGCTGCTGGGCGACGCCCTCGTCGCCGGCGGCGCGGCGACGCTGAACGGCGCGACCATCTTCTTCACCAGCGTCAGTGGCAACAGCGTGGCGCTGACCGGCGGCACGATCGACGGCAACCAGGTGACGGCTGTCACAGGCTCGACGCTGAGCGCCGCGAACGGCGTCACGGTTAGCCGCGTCGCGGGCGGCGGGGGTGCTGCCGCGCTGTCGGCAAGCGGCGGCGACGTGCGCCTCGACGCAGTGACCGGCAGCGAAGTCCGGATCGTCGCAGCGGGTACCGCCGCGGTGACGGGCGGCGTCACCGCCACCGCAGGCGATTATGCGATCACCGCCGGCACCATCGTCCTCGGCGAAGGCGCCGATGCCGAGCGGCAGGCGGCGAACGGCCGTATCCAGCTCGCGGCTGCCGGCGCGATCAGCGGTGGCGCCGGGCTGTTGCTGGTCTCGAACAGCGGTGGCGTGCTCGATACCGGGAACACCCGCGCGCTGACGTTGGATGCCGGCGGGCCGATCATCTTCGACGCGACCAGCACGCTGCGCGCCGGCGAGAGCAGCGGGGCAGCGGGGCGGCAGAGCCTTATCGGCATCAACCTGCGCGCAGCGGGCAACCCGATCGTGCTGGGTGCGGTCGACGCGCGGGGCCTTTCGGCGGTCGATGCCGCGCTTCCCCGCTATGCCCCGCTCGCAACCTCGGGCGATCTTGCCATCGCGCGCCTGACCAGCCTCGATCCGATCGCCCTTGCCACCAGCAATGGTTCGATCCGCGCGGGTGTCCTGACTGCGCTGGTCGGCGACGTCACGCTTTCGGCATCGGGCGCGATCAGCGGGCTGGCGCTTGCCGGCGGCGCGACCGACGGGCGACTTGCCGCTGGCTTCGATCGGCTGCGCCTGGCTGCGGGGGGTGCCGGCCACGAGGTCCGCGTCACTGCGGGGACGGTCGCGCAGCTCGGCACGATCGCCGCGGCTCGCGATGTGGCGATCACCGCGCCACAGATCGATGTGGCCACCGCAAGCGACGACGTGCTCGGCGCAACCGCCGGCGCGATCACGCTGGAAGCCGCTACGCGCGCGCGGCTCGGGCAGGCGACCGCCGGTACCGGCGTGGAGCTGCGGGTCGGCGATGCCGAGCTGCTCGGCGCGATCACTGCGGGAACGGCGGTGACGATCGTCAACACAGGGGCCGGTACCGAGACGCGCCTGGGCAGCGCCGCCTCGACCGCGACCGGGCTCAACCTCGCCGCCGCGGAGCTCAACCGGATCGATGCCCCGGCGCTGGTGGTCGATGCAGGCAGTGGCGATGTGGTGATCGGCAATCTGGCGCTCGCCGCCGCGGCAGGTCGTAACGGCGTCTCGGTCCTCGCCGGCCCGGCGCGGACGGTGCGGGTGACCGGCGCCTGGAGCCTGGCCTCGGCACCCGGCGCGCGGACGCTGCGAATCGCAGGCAGCGGCGACAACGACCAGACCGGGGCGATCCTGATCGAGACCAGCCCGGCGCTCGCCGATGGCGGCAGCCTGATCACGGACGGCAATGTCGATCTTCGCGCCGCCAGAATCGCCGCGGGCCAGCGCGGGGACCTCCTCGCCGGCCTGGCGGCGGGCACGCCGGCGGATGCGGTGCGCTTCGTCGCCTCCGCTGGCTCGGCGCTGCAGAGCCCTTCGCAGCCCTATGCGCTGGACGCCAATGGCATCCCGCCGGTGTATCTCCGCGCCAGCCAGCTTTCGCTGCGCTATACCGACTATGCGCTGTTCCAGAACACCGGCAGCGGCGGCGAGACTGCCGGCGTGACGGTCCTGAATGCGCTGCAGCTGCGCAGCACGGGGGTTTCAGGCGCCAACAGCTTTGCCCTGTTCGGCACGCTCGGCACGTTCGGCGGGCAGCAGGCCGCACTGCTCCGGGCCCCGAGCCTCGATCCGGGCGACCCGGCCTCGGTAAATGTTGCCCAGTCGCGGATCAACGGCTGCCTGATCCTCGGTGGCGGCAATTGCCTTCTGACTGCGGTCGCCTTGCCGCCGCTGCCGCCGCAGGACCAGCCGACGGCGGCGATCCTGCGCGCGGTGAACGACATCGCGTCGACCTTCGATCCGTTGGTCGGCGCCGGCAACGAGGCGCTGTTCGCCGACCTGGGGACGCTCGACCTGCCCGACGGCAGGCGCCGCCGCAGCATCACCCAGGGCGCCGGGCAGGCGACCCTTCCCCCATCCGCCGCCTCGGAGGAGAAGCGCCCATGAGCATGCAGCCGCCGCGCGGCGGGATCGGCCTGGCGGCCGCCCTGCTGCTGTCGACGAGCCTTTCGGGCTGCGCCACCCGCGCGATCCAGACGCCCGATCGGCTCGCGCTCGGCCGGGACGCGAACGGCGCACGCTGCACCGCGACGCGCACCGGCGATCCCGCGATCGTCGACCCGCAGGACAAGGCCTATCTGCTGCGCTGTGCCGGTGCGGGCGCCACTGCGAGCCAGGTCCAGGGCGTGATCACCGCCGCCCGTGCGATGCCGGACGCCGATGCCGGCTGCGGCCGGGCGACCACGACGCGGACGGATGGGGTGGGAGACGTGAGCGTGCGCCGCTGCCTCGACCCGCGGCTGGGCGCCACCATCGAGATCCGCTTCGATCGCGGCAAGACCCGCTATCGCGGCGCGGCGATCGCCAGCGCGGTCGGGCCGCTGCAACGCGCGATGGCCGCGCTCGCCAGCGGCACTGCAGTCGACGCGGACGACATGTCCATGCCTGCCGCCATCGACGTCGCGCAGCTCGCGCCGCCGCCCCAATTGGCCACCGTCGGCGCCTCTGCCGAGACCAGCATTGCGGCCGATTTCGACTGGCTGCTCCGCCAGGGCATCGCGCTCAACCGCCAGGGCCGGTTCGTCGAAGCGTCGCAACTGCTCAACGACGCGCTGCGCCGCGCCGGCAGCGACCTTGCGGCGGAGACCCGAGCCCACTTGCTGCTCGAAGCGGGGCTTGCCGACTCTTCGATCCTGGCCAGCGACGCGGCGGCGGCGCATTTCGCCGAGGTCGGCGCGCTGCTCGACCGCAATCCAGCGCTTGCGGGCGGTGCCCTCGCCCGCAAGCGCACCGCCTATGCGGCGCTCGACGCGCTCAACCTGCGCGATTTCCCCGCCGTCCTCGCCGCGGACGCCGCGCCACCGGCGTCCCCGCCGGACAATCTGCTGGCCGATCCGATCGTGATGGCGGCGGTCAACAGCCGCGCGGCCGGGCGCGGCGGCAACGGCGACCTGTCGCGCATCGCCGCCGCAACGGACGATGCCGGATGGGAGCGCCATGTCGTCGCGGCCAACCAGCTATGGGCGCGCAGCGTCGCGCTGCTCGCGCAGGGTGCGGGCGTGGACGCGTCGGCGGCCGCGCTGGCGGAGAGCGCGACGATCGTTGCGCGGCTGCTCGACGGCGGTCTCGATCCGGCACCCTTCACCTATCTGGC
>JAPJRE010000285.1 GCA_030824725.1 Sphingomonas sp. | reverse complement strand
ATAGGGCAGCTTGCCGAAGCGGAAGTCGAAATATTCGTCGATCGGCCCGGTATAGACGATCTGGTCGAAGCTGAACCGGCGCTTGGCCTCCTCGAAGGTTACACCCAGTTCGAGATCGATGTTCGGGTGATCGAGCATCTTCGCGAACATCGCGGTGAAGCCGTCGCGCGGCATCGCCTGGAAGCGGTCGGTGAAATAGCGGTCGTCGGTGTTGGTCCGCGTCGGCACCCGCGCGGTGACGCTCTTGTCGAGATCGGAGGGGTCGATCCCCCATTGCTTGCGGGTATAGCCCTGGAAGAAGGTCTCGTAGAGCTCGCGGCCCACCGCCGAGATCACCACATCCTCGGAGCTGCGGATCACCGTCACCGGCTCGGCGCGCGCGGCGAGGAACGCGGCGGCTTCCTCCTCGGTCTCGAGGGACAGGCCAAACAGCGCGTTCAACGTTGTCCGGTTGATGGGGATCGGCACCAGCTGCCCGCGCACCTCGGCGAGCACGCGATGCTCGTACGGTCGCCACTCGGTGAAGCGCGACAGATGGTCGAAGATATCGGCGCTGTTGGTGTGGAAGATATGCGGGCCGTACTGGTGGATCAGGATGCCCGCTTCGTCTTTGTGATCGAAGGCATTGCCCGCGATGTGCGGCCGCTTGTCGATCACCAGCACGCGCTTGCCGGCATCGGCCGCCAGCCGCTCGGCCATCACCGATCCGGCGAAGCCCGCGCCGACCACCAGATAGTCGTAATGCTCGCTGCGCACCGGCTTGAGCAGCGGCCGATCGGGTTCCGCCACCTGCAGGATCAACCCGAGCATCCGCGCCGCTACCTGGTCCCAGCTCTGCTCGGCGAGCAACGTGTCCGCCTCGATCCGCCACGCATCGCCGGCGCTGCGCAACGCCAGCGCCTGGTCGCACGCGTCGACAAACGCGGCCGCGCCGTCCGCCACGAACACCCCCGCGACATCCCCATAATGGCGGATCACGTCGACAATTGGGGTCGAGACCACCGGCAGGCCCGCGGCGAGATATTCCGGTGTCTTGGTCGGGCTGATGAAGCGGGTCGCCTCGTTGATCGCGAACGGCATCAGCGCCACGTCCCAGCCGCCGGCATAGAGCGGCAGCTCGGCATAGCTTTTCGATCCGAGCCAGGCGATGTTGGCACGCTGCGGCAGCTCGGCAGGATCGATCTTCACCACCGGGCCGACCATCACGATCGTCCAGTCCGGCCGCGCATCGGCGAGCGCGGCGATCAGCCCGAGGTCCATCCGCTCGTCGATCACGCCGTAGAAGCCGAGGCGCGGGCGCGGCAGCCCGGCCTGATCGGCAACGTCCTGCACCAGCGCGCGACCTTGCGCGAAATGCGCGGCATCGACGCTCGACGGGAAGGGATGCACCGAAGCATGGCGCTCGCGCTTGGCTTCGTAGAGGCTGTAGCCGCCGGTAAAGACGAGGTCGGCGAGGCCGAACAGCGCCTGCTCCAGCGGCATCAGCTCGGGCGGGGCGAAGCGGAAATTCTTCAGCTCGTCCATGCAGTCATAGACGGTGCAGGCGGCCGCCAGATGCCGCGAAAAGGGCAGCATCATCGGCGTGTAATACCAGCGGATCAGCTGCGCGCCGATGCCCGCGACGTGATCGTCGAGCAGCGCGCGGAGCGCCGCCGTGCGCGCATCGCCGCCCATGCTGCCGGGCAGATGCGGCACTGCCACGGTGACCCCATTCCCTTCGTCGCGAAGCTCCAGCCAGGGCGTGGGGCTGTCGTCGTCGATCGGCTCTTCCCAGAACAACACGTCCATGTTGCGCGCGAAGCGGGTCATGAGGTGCTGGGGTCGCTGAAAGACGAAGTCCCAGCGAAGATGCGAAAAGCAGATCAGCGCGAAGTTGCTGCTCGGATGCGTGGTAGCGGCATGGTTGGTCAAGGACGGTTTCCCTGTTGCGGTCAACAGAGAGAACCCGCCCAAGCTTGTTGCCGTTCCAAGACGATAGCAACAATTCTTTTTAAATCAGCATGATACAAGTTAATGCAATTTAGTGACGCGCAGGCAGTGCGGGCGGGACCGAAGTACCGCCCGCCTCTTGCTCAGGCCGCGTCGACCATCACGATCTCGCTGTCTTCGATCGCGGTGATCTTGACCACCTCGACATCCTTGATCGCGGCACCGTCACGGGCGTTCACCCGCGTGCCGTCGATTTCCACCGCGCCGGTGGCGGGCACCAGATAGGCGCGGCGATCGCTGCCGAGCGTATATTCGGCCGTCTCGCCGGCGCGCAGGGTCGCACCCACGACGCGGGCATCGGTGCGGATCGGCAGCGCGTCGCCATCACCCTCGAAGCCGCTCGCCAGCACCACGAACTGGCCGGCACGATCGGTCTTCGGAAAGGGGCGCGTGCCCCAGCTCGGCTTCTCCCCGCCGCGGGTCGGCTGGATCCAGATCTGGAAGATGCGGGTGGTCTCGTCCTCGCGATTATATTCGGAGTGCGCGATGCCCGTGCCTGCCGACATCACCTGCACGTCGCCGGCGACGGTGCGGCCATGATTCCCGAGGTTGTCCTGGTGGGTGATGGCGCCATCGCGGACATAGGTGATGATTTCCATGTCGCGGTGCGGGTGCGGCGGGAAGCCGGTCTGCGGCGCGATCGTGTCGTCGTTCCACACGCGCAGGTTGCCCCAGCTGGTGCGGGCCGGATCATAATAGTTGGCGAAGGAGAAATGGTGCTTGGCATCGAGCCAGCCATGGTTGGCGCCGCCGAGGCTCGAGAAGGGGCGAAGTTCGATCATTGTGGGTCTCCCTTTGAGAGTGCGCCGGGCTGCGGCGCCGTTCGATGCCCGGGATATAGGCGGGCTCGACTTCTCCAATCAGTGGGATAAGTTGGAGCGAAACGTTCCAGGAAATCGAAATGTCAAACCCGGGCACGCCCACCTTCGACCAGCTCCGCATCTTCCTCGCCGTGGTGGACAGCGGCAGCTTCGCGGGCGCGGGACGGCAGCTCAACCGCGCCGTTTCCGTGATCAGCTACGGCATCGCCAATCTCGAGGCGCAGCTGGGTGTGCTGCTGTTCGATCGCGAGGGCACCAAGAAGCCGCGCCTCACCACTGCGGGCGCAGCGGTGCTGGCCGAGGCGCGGACGGTGGCGCAGGGCATCGACGGGTTGCGCGCCAAGGTAAAGGGCCTGCTCGACGGGCTGGAGGCAGAGGTGAACCTCGCCGTCGACGTGATGCTGCCCACCCGCCGGCTCGGCGAAGTGCTCCGCGCCTTCCGCGCCGAATTCCCCACGGTGACGCTGCGGCTGCATGTCGAGGCGCTGGGCGCGATCACCAGTCTGGTGCTGGACGGCAAGGCGGTGCTCGGCATTTCGGGTCCACTGGCACAGGGCATGAACGGGATCGAGTGCGAGGCGGCGGGATCGGTGGCGATGGTGCCGGTGGCGGCGCCCGACCATCCGCTGGGCCGAATGGACCCGATCCCGCCCGGCGCGGGGCGCGACCATGTCCAGCTGGTGCTCTCCGACCGCTCGCCGCTCACCGCCGGTCGCGATTTCGCGGTGATGAGCCCGCGCACCTGGCGACTGGCGGATCTGGGCGCCAAGCACGCGCTGCTCCGCGAAGGCATCGGCTGGGGCAACATGCCGCTGCCGCTGATCGAGCCGGACCTGGTCGCGGGCACGCTGGTGCGGCTGGCGATGCCCGAGAGCCCCGGCGGCATGTATCGCTTCGGCGCCATCTGGCGGCGGGATGTGCCGCCGGGGCCGGCCGCCGCCTGGCTGCGGGCGCGGTTCGTCGAGGTCGGGCGCGACGATGTCGATCTGGAGGGGTTCGGCGAAGCCTAGCGCGAGATGCCAGCGAGCAAGACCGTCAGAACATCACCGCCCCGCCCAGCACCAGGCGCATGTCCGGCGAATGGTGGTTCAGACCCGCCACTGCCAGCACGTCGAGCTGCAGGACCTTGGTCGGCTGCCACGCGGCGGAGAGGGCGGCCAGCGCATGGGTCTTGTGGCCATCGGGATCATTGTCCCGCTCCAGCGAGACTTCCGCCGTGGTCGTCACCTGCTCGCTCAGCTTGTATTCGAGTGTGGCGATGCCGCTATAGGCGAGATGCCGGCCGCGACCGCTTTCGTTCGCCGCTGCATCGGCCTCGCCCGTGAAGGCAAGGGTCACCGTTTCCGATAGATCATATTCGACAGGCACGCTCGCGCCAGCCGACCAGGCGCCGTCTCCGATCGGAGACTTGCCGGTGGGAACCGTGACGAACGCCTCGATGCCGGTCGCCAGCGCCTTGCCCTCGCCACCTACCAGCCCCTGCCGCACGCCCAGGCGCACGTCCCCGGTGCCGCGGACCGTATCGACTGCGGACGAGGCCTTGTCGCGCGTTCGATCATGGCCATAGCCGGTCCAGCCAAGCTGCACCTCGGTGCGAGAGGCAATGCCGACGCGGACCAGCAGATCGGCTGCGAGAATGCGATCGTCGCGTTCCGAGGCGCTGTTGTCCCGCTGCCAGTCCACGAAGGATGCCTCTGCCTGCACATGGCCCGGCTTGGTCGTGCAGCTCGAACCGCCGAGATTGGGGCGGGTCGGGCAGAATTCCGGGTCGTCGCCCGCCCTGGCGGTGCTCGCTGCCAGCAGCGCCGCGCCCGCCGTCGTCATGATACCCAGAGTCCGTCGCATGTTGTTCCCCCTCTGCCCTATGGGGGACCCAACGAGGAGATGTCCCGGTGGTTTTCGCCGCTCCGCCGCCTTGCCACGGGCCGGCCGACCTACCCACCGGGACTCTGCTCCAGGAGCAACGCCACCAGCGCCTTCATCTGCGTGTCGCCGCGCGCCGCGACCTCCCGCAGGACGGCCGCCTGCTCTTCCGGCGCGCCTTCCAGAACTGGCTTGGGTGCGCCCGCGTTCATATAGGCGGACAGGCGAGCCTCCAGCTGCTCCATCGTGATGGGACCTACGCCCCGCAAAAGGATGGTCATGCCGGAGCCACGCCCGAAACCGCTATCTGCCCGTGTACCGCCAGATCAACCCCGATCGGTGGAGCTGGTACAGATTGTTGCCGGACGCCACAATCCGCGACGAGGCGGGATTGCCGTCCAGCTGCTTCCAGCCGGTGAGCGGCGGCGTGACATATTTCCAGATCGCGCCGGTGCGGTGGATCTGGAACAGCGTCCCCGTCCCGGCGGCGATCGCCTTGGTCTCGGGGTTGTTGTCCAGCTTGGTCCAGCCGCTGTGCGGGACGCCCGTGTAGCGCCAGACCTCGCCGGTATTGTGGAGCTGGTAGAGCTCGCCGCCCGAGGCGACGATGTCGACGGAGCGCGGATTGTTGTCGATCTCCTGCCAGCCGGTCATCGGCGGGCCGACATACTTCCAGATATTGCCGGTGGCGTGGATCTGGTAGAGCGCGTCCCCAGCCGCGATCTTCACCGTGCGGGGATTGTTGTCGAGTTCCTGCCAGCCCGTGATCGGCGTGCCGCACAGCGGCTGGCAGGAGATCGATAACAATCCCCGGACGTCGGAC
>JAPJRE010000284.1 GCA_030824725.1 Sphingomonas sp. | reverse complement strand
CCGGAGACCCCAATGGATCCCGGCTTTCGCCGGGATGACGGGCGGGGCCGGGCGGGCCGGCCTAAGCGCTCAGCTCACCCGGCGCAGGTGCTTGCCGCCATAGCGCTGGCCCAGATAGTCGGCGAGGCGCTGGATATAGTTGCGCGCGTTCGCCGCCTTGTCCGGGCAGCAGGGCAGGGGGTTCTTGCTCACGCCCGCGGCGCGGCGCTCGACCTTCTGGCAGAGCAGCTCGAGGTCCTGGCGCGAGAGCAGGTTCTTTTCCCGCATCACGCACAACAGGCCCTCGAGGATGATCATGCTTTCGTCCGAGGCCTGCACGGGCAGCGGGGGCAGGCCCTGGTCCTGTTCGGGGTGCACTTCGTTCAGCGACACGACACCTCTCCTTCTCCTATTGGATCGAGAGACTATGCCGATTCGCGCAAGTGGCAAGCCTCTAGTCTAGCCCTCCACCTAAGGTTCTATACAGGGTTACCAAGTTGCTCGCGCGGGTTAGCCGCGTGGTGACCAGGCTCTGCTCGGCGGCATAGGCGGTGCGCTGCGAGTCGAGCACGGTGAGGAACGAATCGACGCCGGCCCGGTAGCGCGCGTCGGACAGCCGCGCCGCGACCTCCGCCGCATTGGCCCGCGCGCTCTGCGCCCGCAGCTGCTCGTCGATCGTGCCGCGCTGGGCCATCGCATCGGCGACTTCGCGGAAGGCGGTCTGGATCGTCTTCTGATAGGTCGCCACCGCCGCGTCGCGCGAGGCCTTGGAATAGTCCAGGTTCGCCTGGTTCTTGCCGAAGTTGAAGATGTTGAGCGAGGCGGTGGGCGAGACCGTATAGGTATCGGTGCCGGACCCGAACAGCTTGCCGATCGTCGAGGCGATCGAACCCACCGTGGCGGTGAGCGAGATGCTCGGGAAGAAGGCCGCGCGCGCCGCGCCGATATTGGCGTTCTGCGCGATCAGCTGGTGCTCGGCCTGGAGCACGTCCGGGCGGCGCAGCAGCACTTCCGACGGCACGTTGCCGGGCAGCGCGTCGATCGTCGCCTTGGCGTCGCCCAGCGATTCCGGCAGCAGCTCGGGCGCAACCGTGGCGCCGGTGAGCAGCTGGAGCGCGTTGATGTCCTGCGCGATCCGGGTCTGTGCCGTCGCCACGTCGTTCCGGGCGGATTCGTAGCTCGTCTCGGCCTGGCGCGACTCCAGCTCCGAAGCGGTGCCGATGCGGAACTGCGCCCGGGTCAGCTCCAGCGACTGCTCGAACGCCTTGAGCGTGTTCTGCGCGATCGCGAGCTGCTCGCGGTCCGAGGCGAGGGTGAGCCAGGCGCTGGCGATCTCGCCGATCAGCGAGACGCGGGTGGCGCGCTGCGCCTCGCTGCTGGCGAAATACTGCTCCTGCGCGGCGCGGCTGAGATTGCGCACCCGGCCGAACAGGTCGATCTCATAGGAGGTGATGCCGCCGGACACGCTGAAGTTCTGGACGTCCTGCACGCCCGCGCCGCCCAGCGCGCCGCCGGCACTCGCCGCGAACTGCGCGGTGTTGGTGTAGGTGCCGGTGCCGCTGACGCCGATGGCGGGGAACAGGTCCGCCCGCTGCGCGCGGTATTGCGCGCGCGCCTGCAGCACATTGGCGGCGGCGAGGCGCAGGTCCTGGTTGTTGTCCAGGCCCAGCTGGATCACCCGGCGCAGGCGATCGTCGACGAAGAAGTCGCGCCAGCCGACCTTGCTGATGTCCGGCGCATCGGTGGCGGCGGCCGGGTAGACGCCGCCCTGGGGCAGCGCCGCCGGGATCGCCGGCGCGGGCCGGGCATATCTGGGCGCCAGGTTGCACGCCGATAGCGCGGTGCTCGCGGCCAGCGCGAGGATCAGGGGGAAGCGGTTGGTCACGGCCGTCAGGCTCCCTGCGGCGCAGATGCGCCGCCGTCATGGTTGGTATCCGGGCGCGCGTTCTTGTTGCGGCGGCGATCGAACAGACTGCGCACCACCACGAAGAACATCGGCACGAAGAAGATCGCCAGCACCGTCGCGGAGAGCATGCCGCCCACCACCGCGCGGCCGATCGCGTTCTGGCCGCCGGCGCCCGCGCCGGTGGAGATCGCCAGCGGCAGCACGCCGAAGATGAAGGCGAGGCTGGTCATCAGGATTGGGCGCAGACGGAGCTTAGCGGCTTCGATCGCCGCGTCGAAGGCGCTCATGCCCTCGCGCATCCGCTCCTCGGCGAACTCGACGATCAGGATCGCGTTCTTCGCCGACACGCCGATCGTGGTGATCAGGCCGACCTGCAGGTAGATGTCGTTGTTGAGCCCGGTCAGCCACGCCGCGAGCAGCGCACCGAGCACGCCCAGCGGCACCACCAGGATCACCGAGATCGGCACCGACCAGCTCTCGTACAGCGCGGCGAGGCAGAGGAACACGATCAGCAGCGACAGCGCATAGAGGGCCGGCGCCTGGCCACCCGACAGGCGTTCCTCATAGGAGAGGCCCGTCCATTCGAGCTGGGTGCCCGGCGGCAGCTTCGCGTGGATCGCCTCCATCGCCGCCATCGCGTCGCCGGTCGAGGTGCCGGGGGCGGGCGAGCCGAGGATTTCCATCGAGGGCAGGCCGTTATAGCGGGTGAGCTGCACCGGCGCCTGCGCCCAGCTGAGCGTCGAGAAGGCGGTGAACGGCGTCATCGTGCCGGTGGGGCCGCGGACGAACAGGTTGGCGATGTCCTCCGGCGTCAGGCGATAGGGGGCATCGGCCTGGACATAGACGCGCTTGACGCGGCCGCGATCGATGAAGTCGTTGACATAGGCGCCGCCCCAGGCGGTGGCGATGGTGCTGTTGACCGAGGCGAGGTCGAGCCCGAGCGCCTTGGCCTTGTCCTGGTCGATGTCGACCTTGAGCTGCGGCGCGTCATCGAGCGCGTTGGGGCGCACGCCGACCAGGCGCTTGTCCTGCATTGCCATGCCCAGCATCATGTTGCGCGCCTGGAGCAGGCGTTCATGGCCGATGCCGCCGCTGTCGACGAGCTGGAGATCGAAGCCGGTCGCGTTGCCGAGCTCCTGCACCGCCGGCGGGGTGATCGCGAAGATCAGGCCGTCGCGATACTGCGAGAACACCCCCATCGCGCGGCCGACGATCGAACCGGCGGCATTCTTGCGGCCGGGGCGTTCGGACCAGTCGTTGAGCGGCATGAAGGCGAGGCCGCTGTTCTGGCCGGCGCCCGCGAAGCTGAAGCCGTTGATCGTGAACACGCCCTTCACATTGCCCGCTTCCTCCTTGAGGAAATGGTCGCGGATCAGGTCGAGCCCCTTATCGGTGCGCGCCGAGGTGGCGCCCGCCGGTCCCTGGACCAGCGCGATGACGATGCCCTGGTCCTCTTCGGGGAGGAAGCCGCCGGGCAGACGGAGGAACAGGAAGCTCATGCCGCCGATGATCAGCAGATAGACGAGGCCCGAGCGCTTCCAGCTGCGCGCGGTGCCGCGCACGCCCTTCTCGTACTTGGCCTGGCCGCGATCGAAATTGCGGTTGAACCAGCGGAAGAAGCGCGCGAGCGGGCCGTTGCCCTTGGCCTTGTCCGGATTGTGCTCCTTGAGGATGGTGGCGCAGAGCGCCGGGGTGAGCACCAGCGCCACGAACACCGAGAGCACCATCGCCGAGACGATGGTGATCGAGAACTGGCGATAGATCACGCCGGTCGAGCCGCCGAAGAACGCCATCGGCAGGAACACCGCCGACAGGACGAGCGCGATGCCGATCAGCGCGCTGGTGATCTCTTCCATCGACTTGCGCGCGGCGTCGATCGGGCTGAGATGCTCGGTGGTGATCAGGCGCTCGACATTCTCGACGACGACGATCGCGTCGTCGACGAGCAGGCCGATCGCCAGCACCATGCCGAACAGGGTGAGCGTGTTGATCGAATAGCCGGCGATCGCCAGCACCGCGAAGGTGCCGAGCAGCACCACCGGTACCGCGATCGTCGGGATCAGCGTGGCGCGGAAGTTCTGCAGGAACAGGAACATCACCAGGAAGACGAGCACCACCGCTTCGATCAGTGTGTGCACCACTTGCTCGACTGACAGGCGGACGAACGGCGTGGTGTCGTACGGGTAGATGACCTTGATGTCGGCCGGGAAGGTCTTGGCGATCTCGTTGACGCGCGCCTTGACCAGATCGACCGTGGTCAGCGCATTGGCGCCGGGGGCGAGCTTGATGCCGATGCCGGCGCCGGGCTTGCCGTTCCACTTCGAATCGAAGCCATAGCTCTCCGCGCCGATCTCGACGCGGGCGACGTCGCCGAGACGCACCACCGAGCCGTCGGTACCGCTCTTCAGGCGGATCTTGGCGAATTCGTCGGGCGTGGTGAGGCGCGACTGGACCGACACGGTGGCGTTGAGCATCTGCTCCTTCGGCGCGGGGCGGGCGCCGAGCTGGCCGGCCGAGACCTGCGCGTTCTGCGCGCGGATCGCGGTGGTCACGTCGTCCATGGTGAGCGCATATTTGTTGAGCTTCACCGGATCGACCCAGACGCGCATCGCGTACTGCGAGCCGAACACCTGGGTGTCGCCGACGCCGTTCACGCGCGACAGCGGGTCCTGCAGCTTGGACACGGCATAGTCGGCGAGATCGGTGCCGCTATGCGAGCCGTCTTCCGAATAGAGGCCGATCACCACCAGGAAGTTCTGTGTCGCCTTGGCGACCTGGATGCCCTGCTGCTGCACTTCCTGCGGCAGGAGCGGGGTGGCCGCCTGCAGCTTGTTCTGCACCTGCACCTGGGCAATGTCCGGATCGGTGCCCTGCTCGAAGGTGAGGGTGATCGTCACCGTACCGGCCGACGAGGACGAGGACGAGAAGTAGCGAAGGTGATCGATCCCCTTCAGCTGCTGCTCGATGATCTGCGTCGTGGTGTTTTCCAGCGTCCGGGCATCCGCGCCCGGATAGGTCGCGGTGATCGAGACGGCGGGCGGCGCGATCTCCGGGAACTGCGCGATCGGCAGGCTGCGAATCGCGAGGATGCCCGCCAGCATGATGATGATCGCGATGACCCAGGCGAAGATGGGCCGATCGATGAAATAGCGCGACATGGGGCTTTACTTCCCTTGGGCGGGAGCGGCGGCGCCCGGCTGGCCCTGAGCGGGCTTGGCGTTCGGGTTCCAGGGCTGCGGGGTGACCGGCATGCCCGGGCGCAGCATCATCGCGCCCTCGACGATCACCTTGTCGCCGGGCTTGAGCCCGCCGGTGACGATCCAGCTGTCGCCGGCAGTGCGGCTGGTCTGGATCGGGCGCGGCTCGATCTTATTCCCGGCGCCGACGATCAGCACCACGGGCATGCCGCGCTCGTCGCGGCTGACCGCGCGCTGCGGCACCAGCATCGCATTCTGCTGGGTACCCTCGACGAGGCGGGCGCGGACGAACATGCCCGGCAGCAGCAGCCCGTTGGGGTTCGGGAACAGCGCGCGGATCACCTGGCTGCCGGTGGTCTCGTCGACGGTCACGTCGGCGAAGCGCAGCGTGCCCTGCGGGCCGTACGGGCTGCCAT
>JAPJRE010000283.1 GCA_030824725.1 Sphingomonas sp. | reverse complement strand
CATCTGCACCGATGGCGAATTCCAGCATCCGGTCGATGCGTTCACGATTGAGGATGTCGCTCTCGACAGCGTGGCCGTTGGGCATGACGCGCCGGATACGTCCGCTGGCCAGGTCCCAGTCGAACAGGTCGCGGTTCCCGCTGACGCGCAGCCTACGGAGACGGTCGAACGGGAATTCATCGGCGTCGAGCACCTGATCGGCGAGAATGAGCCGCCCTTCGAGCTCGAGATCATAGTTGAGCGTCGCGATTCGACGCACGCCGACACCGTCTATCAACGCCGAAAGCACATCCTGCGCCGGATCTTCTCTCCGCTCGCGATACGGTCTGCGGAAATAGCGGGCTATCCCGATCGCAAGCAAGTCGATGGGCTCGCGGATCTTGTCGAGTTCCCAGTCTCCCCATTGCTGGGCCACCTCAGCCCGCTCGGCATCGGGCTGGAGCAGTACCTCCTCGAACAAGCTGAGCGCGACGCGCGGATCGATCTTCACGCCTTCTTTGTCGGCCAGGAAGCGGCGGAATCGCGCGATGATTTTATTCTTGGCTTCTCCCGACGCGCGATCACCGCCCTGGAGTTCCTTTAGCATGCGCGCCCAAACATCGTTCGGGTCGGCAGTATCAAGCGCGATGTCGGCCAGCCGGCCATAGGCGTCGATCAGTTCGGCCCAGGTGCCATAGCCGCAGGGCTCCGTCGTCAGCGAACCTGTGAAGGCGATCAATCGCCCCGAAGAGAGCGCGCGATGAAATTCCAGCAGCGCACGCTGCGCCAGCTTCGCATCGTTCAAATAGTATTTTTTGAGGAAGGAGGCCATCATCTGCGCCTCCTCAGGTCAGAGCCGCCCACACGAGCCGGGCGACTTCCCGGTTCGCGACGTCGTTGTGATCGCGGATGATGGCGTCGGCCAGCACGTTGTGCACGATGCCGGGCGCCAGAATCGGTGTAGGCGCGGCAGGCAGCGCGACATGGTCTTCGCTCTCGCTGCTGGCCAATGACAGCGCACCGTTGGCACCTAGCCCGCCATGGCGATCATCCGGGCCGCCGATCAGCCGGGAGGCCGTTTCCTGCATCCCGCTCGCGATATCCTGAGACAATGTGGATGCCAACGCATAGAAGAACCCAACGGCGGTATCGTTATGGGTGTGCGTGACGAGCAAGGGCCCGGCAATCCGCTTTTCAGCGACGACGGCACGGAAGACGCCTTCGATGCGCGCCGGACCCGACGCGGTCGCCTCGACAATGCCGAAGCCGTTGTGGGAAAAGGCGCCCTGGAGCAGCGACAGCGACGCGGGCCGCATCGCGGTAAGCGTGTTTGCCAGAGAAGAGACGAGCCGAGCGCCGAAGCTGTGGCCGATAAGATGTACGCGGACGTTTGCGGCACTCGTTTGGATGATCGGCGCAAGTGCCTTCCCCACCTGTCCGGCGCGCGCTTTCATCTCGTAATAGGTGGCTTGGTTGAGCAACCCCGCGACCGCCGCGCGGCGGCCTGCTTTCCAGCGCTGAAATTTTCCTACCACTTCGCGGAAGCCCGCCGCATTCCCGACAGCGGGGTCGGCGGTGGCACTGACGAAGGAGAGCGAGGCTCCCTGGCCTCCACTGCTCAGGTTTGCGATCAGTTCCCCACCCGGTTGCATGAGCAAGTCGGCATGATCGGCGGCTAGGTCGGCCGCCGGGGTCAAGTCTTTCCGAAGCCGATCGAGAAAAGCATTAGCCAGGGCACCACCGGCTGCAGCATCAATGGCCGCACGCACGAACGGCGTCTCGTCGCATTCCAGCGCAGCGGCGACTGCCGCCGCCGCAAGGGCGAGTTCGTCACGTGACAAGTCCACATCACCGACCGAGGCTGCGGGACCGCCCACCCCTGCTGATCCGTCCTCAGGCAAGAGCGTCAGATCGGGACGAAAGCGGAATGCAGGCCAGAAAACGCCAGCCACCCCCCACCGACGAGCACCCTGGGTAAAGGATTCGCCCGCCACATCCCGCACATGGCTGAGCAGCGTGCCATATAATTCCAGCGCGGCCTGCTCGCTGTTCTTCCAGCCATGGCTGATCACGATCAGATCGGTCACACCGGGCGGTACCGCGAAGCTGCTCCCCGCGGCGAGCAGCCCCGCCTTGTCGGTCGAGAGCCGCGCAAACGGCAGCGAGGCTATCGTCTCCACGGGCGTCTCCCCCTAGACGGATTGCACGGCGCGCATCAGGTCGATCAGACCCGCGCCCTGGAAATCGCGCTTGCGCCCGAGATCCGTACAACTGGCCATCAGCACCTTCTTCAGGCGCTGGGGCTCGTTGATGAATTCCCCTTGGATCGAGAGGAAGGCGGCGGCGGCTCCCGCAACATGGGCCGATGCCATGCTGGTGCCGCTCTCCTCGCGATAATATACCTTCTTGGGATCAAAATTCTGCCCGGCATCCGCAAGCACCTGCTTCGCCGCCTTGTCAGCAGCGCAGGAAAGAATGCGTTCACCAGGCGCCAGCAAATCCGGCTTCTCCCGCCCGTCCGCGGTCGGTCCGCGCGACGAGAAATAGGATACGCCGTAAAGATGCGGCGCCTCCGCGTGCGTGGATCCGACGGTAATTGCCTCGGCTGCGTTGCCCGGATCGTTGATGGACTGGTCCCTGCCGACGCGCTTTGCGGGCATATTGGAGGCCATGGCCAGTTCCATCGAGCCATCATTCCCAGCGGCCACCACAACGACCATACCGCTGCGCACCAGGCGATTGACGACAACGCAAAGCGGGCTCTGTCCCGCAGCATACCATCGCGCGTCGAACCCATAGCCGAGGCTCAGGTTGAGACAATGTACATTCAACTTCCGCCCAGAGTCGTTCAGCGAGTAGAGATAATCCAGGGCGGCGATCAGCCGGCTCACCTTGCCGTTACCGCTTTCATCCAATACCCTCAGCGATAATAGCTTCGCCTTTGGCGCCACACCGCGCAGAGTCACTGCTGCGTCATTGTGTTCCGGGACCGTTTGCGTCTCCGCCATCTCCTCGTCGTTCACGCCGGCTGTGGTCGGGGCGTTGTGCCATTCGCGCAGGCGGACGACCTCGCCCGGCTTCGCATCTATCTCCCCCGCGATGATCCCAGCGACATGCGTGCCGTGGCCAAGCGGATCGACCAGCGCCGCCTTGCCGGAAGTGGGGTGGTCCCCCGTGAAATCGCGGTGCCGGATCGCCCTCGGCAGGTCGAGGTTGCGATGTTTTCTGAAGTGGCGATGAGTTCGGTCGATGCCGCTATCGGCGACGGCGACAACGATGTCCTTCCCGTCGGAGCCGAAGGTCGTGAGGCAAGCTTCCGCCTTGATGGTACGAACGGATACGGAAGCGAAACTGGCGAGCGGCCGCAACGCCTCATCCGACCAAATCTTGTAGATCGGATGCGGCTTGACCTTCTCCAACCCTTCCTGCTTCGGCGGTGCGGACAGCGCGAGCAGTTCTGCACCGGACAGGTCAAGAAACAAATGGTGACGGCTATATAGATCTTTGGGGGTCAGCAAGCGGGCCGCGCTCACGCCGATCGACTTCAACAGGTCGACGGCATCTTTCCGCGCCGCGGGCAGGCCGCCAGGATAGTCGATATTCAGTTCGACGATAACGCTTGCCCTGGTGTCTGGCTGGACCTGCGAGAGCAGATTGGGCGCCACCCGGTAGTAGGCCGAATGACGGCGGAGCTGTTCCTGATCTTTCTCTTTCCCCATGCTCGCCTCGTTCAGCGGGCAAGCGCGGCTAAGTCGAGGGCCGGCAGCGTTTGCAATGGACCAGGAAACAGGGTGGGCACGATCGCCGGCGCGGCAAGCCCCAGTGCCACGCCGCCCGCCCGAACCGGCCGGAAAGCCAGGTGCAACTCACCATCGTGATTGTCGGCGGCCGATAGCTCAATTGCGACAAACCCGAACACCAGCTGGCGGTCGCCTTTGTAGCTTACCGTAGTGTTGCCGCTGCCTTCGCTCGCCACGCCGATTTTACCGCCGATAATCTGCCGGATCTCGGGCACGTCCAGTGACAACGATGCCTTGTGCGCATCATAGGCCGTGACGCTGAGCTCCGCCGACCGCACCGTTTCGGTAAGGACATAGAGATTTCCCTTGCCGAAGAGATACTCTTGCAGGATCGGGTGATGCCAACGGATCGATACGCCCTGGAGATAGTCGCCGATCTGGATGACGTTGGCGCGATCCCGCGCGACGCCCGTATAGGCGAATTCGATGCGCTGGGCATGCTCATAGGCTGCGCCGATCCCGAGATTCCCGCCCATCGCGCTGATGATGTTGCCGAGCAGGTTGATGCCGAGATCGATCGGCAGTTTGCTCGACCGCTGGCCGTTGATGTTGCCCGCAGCCGCCGTGGTGATGGTAGGCGATGGCGCGCTAGGATGCTTCACCAACTGATCGAGCGTGCCGATCAGCGCACGCTGGCCATCTGCCTCGCCGAGCAGCGAAAGCGGCGGGATGTTTTCCTGCGGATGGAGGATGGTGTTGAGACCCAAACCGGCCAGATGGTTGATCGACTTGTCGGCGCAGAGTCCCATGTGCATCCCCCCAGGAAAGGATCAGGCTTCAGGCAGTTTGTTCCGTCGTTTGAGATCAAGTGCCGTCACCACCTGCTGGTCTTTCCAGGGCGACGCCCCCCCATATTCATGGCCGAACATCGCGCGTGCGAGCAGCACCATATCGTCGTCATTATCGAGCTTAAGCACTCGGTTTTCGTTCAGGTCCTTTTCGAACCTGCACCAGCCGACGACATAGTTCCTTACAGCAGCCGCACCGACATCGGCGATGCCCGCATAATGTTGCGCAAGCGTGGACAGCGTGATCTTACCGTCCGCCTTGAACCCGTAACGGTCAGTCATCAAATGGTGCCAGGCCGCGATACCATGCTCTGGCGTGACGAAAATGGCCGTCTCGTTGCCTGCCCGGTCGGGCTGCGTTTTTCCGACGCAGGCAAATTTGTTCTGCCAGGGGCGGAAATTGAGTGCGCCAGGATTGTTGGTGCGGAACGACCGCTTGAGGCTCAGATCGAACGGCTTGTCGCTATACTGACCGCCAACCGTCAGCGCGCGGTATTTCGGAGCAGCTTCGGGCACGTCGGGCCCAGCGGAAGCTGGAGCGGCCACGGGAATGCGCGGTCCCAACGGTGTGGCCGGAGGCGCGATCATCGCCGGCATGTCGCCCTTGAGCGCCAGCGGCCACTCCAGCCCGAGCGCCTTACCGGTTGTTCCGCCGACAATCAGGTCGACAGCACCGGCTCCAAAGTTCTGCAACTGGAATAGCCGTATCGCAGCGATCGTCGCCAGTCCGCAGTCGCCGTCGGCACCGCTCGGACCCAAATCGAACCCATGTTTCAGCAGCGCATCCTGCACCAATTCGACCAGGTCGCCTTCCGACCCGAAGCGGACGCTGGGCGCTCGAGGCACGCCGGAAACGGCAACTGCCATGACTTCGCGCCCCGAAAACAGCGCGTAGCAGAAACGGTTCTGATCGGTCCCGTAGGCTCTCTCAACGAAGCGCGCCCATGGGCCGAGTTCGGTCTTCCAGCCGCGCGCATCCACCTTTGGGCGGCCGACGATTACTT
>JAPJRE010000282.1 GCA_030824725.1 Sphingomonas sp. | reverse complement strand
TCTCCACGATCACCGCGTGGTCGGCAGCGTGTGTTGTTTTTATGAGACTGGGCCTGGCCTGCGCCGCCAGGCCGGCGCGGTTCAGGCCGAACAGCGCGAACAGCTGCACCGGGTCCGGGCTCGACCATTCACCCTTGTCCCAGGCCTCGTACCAGCCGGCCGACCCGCCGGTCGCCAGCCGTACCAGCGCCCGCCAGCTGTGCAGCGTCACGTTGGCGGCAGGGCCGGGCAGCGTGCCGCCCAGCAGGCGGACCTGCCCGTCGGGCGTGAACACCTCCAGGCTGCCCTCGGCAATGCCGGCGTCGAGCCGGTCGAGCTGCCGATGGAAGAAGCGGTCGAAAAGAGCCCATGGCCCGGCGCGGGGCGCAGCGACTCGTGCGGTTTGCTGTACCGGGGCATTCATACCCCGTTTCATGCACGCCGGACCGCGACGGGCAAGCCCCTCAGCGGACGGCGCGGCCCGCGGCCAGCGCGCGCTCGCGGGCATCGCGGTGGCCGATCCGCTTGGCCGGATAGTCGCGCGGGCGGCAACCAGCCTCGTCGGGATCGTGGATCGCCGCATCGGGGAGCCGGGCCAGTTCGGGCACCCATGCGCGGATATAGCTGGCGGCATCGAATTTCTCGGATTGGGACAGCGGCGCCATCACCCGGCTCCACTGGCTCGAATCCACGCCCGAGCCGGAGACCCATTGCCAGTTCACCGCATTGTTGCCGTAATCGGCATCGACCAGCGTGTCCCAGAACCAGCGCTCGCCCTCGCGCCAGTCGATCAGCAGATGCTTGATCAGGAAGCTGGCCGCGATCATTCGCACGCGATTGTGCATCCAGCCGGTCGCCCAGAGCTGGCGCATACCGGCATCGACGATCGGATAGCCGGTTTCCCCACGCTGCCAGGCGCGGAGATCGGCCTTGGCGTCCCTGCCGCTCCGCCATTCCAGCTTGTCGAATGCGGGGCGGCCGTTCCTCGCGGCATAGTCGGGAAACTGGCAGATCAGGTTCTGGGCGAAGTCGCGCCAGCCCAGTTCGCGCAGATACGCCTCCACCTGCCCGCCCGCATCCTCGACCGCATGCCAGACCTGCGCCGGCGAGACCTCGCCAAAATGCAGGTGCGGCGATAGGCGCGAACTGCCTTCGATCGAGGGCAGGTTGCGGGTGTCGTCGTAGCGGGCGGCATGGTCCTGGAAGCGCCGGAGCCGCTGGTGCGCGCCGGCCTCGCCGGGGGTCCATTCCTCACGGAAGCCGCCAGCCCAGTCGGGCTTGGTCGGAAGCAGGTCCCACTCTTCCAGCGTGTCGCTCTTCGGCCATTTGGACGGTGCGCCGATCTTCTGCGGCACCCGCAGCGGCGGCGCCGGGGGCAGCCGCTCGCGCAGCGCCCGCCAGAAGGGCGTGAAGATCTTGTAGGGCTTGCCCGCGCCCGTCGTCACCGCGCCCGGCGGCAGCAGGTAATTG
Source organism: Sphingomonas sp. (assembly GCA_030824725.1). Lineage (GTDB taxonomy): Bacteria > Pseudomonadota > Alphaproteobacteria > Sphingomonadales > Sphingomonadaceae > Sphingomonas. The sequence goes on along the minus strand of JAPJRE010000282.1, from coordinate 4,129 downwards.
CCGTCATGGCAGCAGAGCGTCAGCCGCTGCGCCACCGCCCGCTCGGCATTGCGCCACCAGGGCTCGTAATGGCGGATGCAGTGCACGGTGGTCGCCCCGGTTTCCTCGGCGAGACGCGCCAATTCCGCGTCGCTCTTTCCCCGGCGGAGGATCAGCCGAGAGCCCTTCTCGCGCAGCGCCGCGTCGAGCGCCATCAGACTGTGGTGCAGCCACCAGCGCGAGGCGCCGCCCATCGCACGGTGCTTCGCCGTCTCGTCGTCGAGCACATAGATCGGGATTACCGCCCCCGCCTCCACAGCGGCGACGAGCGCGGGGTGATCGGCAAGGCGGAGGTCGCGGCGGAACCAGAGCAGGACGGGTGCGGTCATAGGCGCACAAACGCGCAAGTGCGAACCAGGGCCACCTGTCCGCTGGATCAGGGGGCATGGACCCGATCGGCGACGGCAGGCGTTACGCTTCCGTCATCAATCGAGGGATCCCCATGGCATTCACATCGGCGGCGATGGTCGTCAACACCAAGTCCCGCCACGGCCAGGACTGGTTCGACCGCGCCTGCGCCCGCTTCGGCGAGCAGGACATGCCCGTCGATGCGCACGCCGTTGACGATCCCGATCGGCTGGAGGCGGTGCTGGACGAAGTGCTGGCGAAAAAGCCCGAGCTGGTAATCCTCGGCGGCGGCGACGGCACGATCAGCGGGCTGGTCGACACGCTGGTCGGCAAGGGCGTGACACTGGGCGTGCTGCCGCTCGGCACCGCCAACAGCTTTGCGCGCTCGCTCGGTATCCCGCTGGACGTCGACGGGGCGATCGACGCGATCCTGCAGGGTACGCCCAAGCGCATAGACCTGGGCATGATCGACGACGATTACTACGCCAGCACCGCCGCGATCGGCCTGTCGCCGCAGATCGCCCAGACCGTGCCGCACAATGCCAAGCGCTGGTTCGGGCGCATGGGCTATCTCAGCTGGGCCGTGCTGCAGTTCGTCAAGTTCAAGCCGTTCACCGTGATCGTCGGCGAGGGTGCGAACGCTCAGCGCCTGCGTGCGGTGGAGGTGCGGATCTCCAACGGCCCGTTCCATGGCGGCACCGAGCTGGTCGACGAGGCCAGCGTCGCCTCGGGCGAGATCGTCGTCCAGGTGGTGAAGGGCCCGACCAAGTCGCGGCTGGTCCGCAACTGGGCGGCCTCCGTGCTGCGGCTAGAGGCGCGCAGGGAGGATACGGTGACGTTTCGGGGCAAGTCGCTGCGGGTGGCGACCGAACCGTCGCTGCCGATCTCGATCGACGGCGAGGTGCTGGCCAACACGCCGGTGACGGCGAAGGTGGCGGCTGCGGTGATCGATGTGATGGTGCCGCGCGAGACGGAGTAGCTTGGTAAAGTCACCCTCACCTTCCCATCGCTAGCGCGATGGGCCCCTCCCCCTCCCGCAGGCGGGAGAGGGAGGGCGCCGCGAAGCGGCGGAAGGGTGAGGGTGAGTCGGGTTCGAACTTACCCCAGCCGCGCCAGCGCCGCCGAAAGCCGCTCGGCCTCGGCCGCCTTCTCGGCATGATCCGCCCGCGCCTTCTCGACCGCCTCGGGTTTGGCCCGCTCGACGAAGCTCGGATTGCCGAGACGCCCGGCGAGCCCATCGCGCTCCTTTTCGGCCGCCGCGATCGCCTTGGTGAGGCGGGCACGCTCGGCCTCCAGATCGACCACATCGCCCAGCGGCATCACGAACGTCGCTTCGTCCACGACGAGCTGCAGCGCACCGCCGGCCGGCGCATCGCCCTGCGCCTGGTCCACGCGACCAAGCCGCGCCAGCGCCGCTTCCTGCCGCGCCAGACGCGCGACCGTCTCCGCCGACGCATCGCGAACGTGCAGCGCCAGCCGCGCCCCCGGCGGCACGTTGAGCTCGGTCCGCGCCGCGCGGATCTCGCTCACCAGCCGGATCAGCCAATCGATCTCCTGCGCCGCCGACGGATCGAGCGCCCGTGCGTCCGCCATCGGCCACTTCGCCACGATCAGGTCATGCTCGCGCGGCCCCATCTTCGACCACAGCTCTTCGGTGATGAAGGGCATGAACGGGTGGAGCATGACGAGGATCTGGTCGAGCGCCCAGCCGGCGACCGCACGGGTTTCCTCCGCATCGGCGGCGGCAACGCCCTCACCCTGCAGCAATGGCTTGATCAGCTCCAGATACCAGTCGCAGAACCGGCTCCAGACGAACTGGTAGATGCTGTTCGCCGCCTCGTCGAAGCGCAGGTCGGCCAGCGCCAGATCCAGCGCCTGCACCGTCGCAATGGTTTCCGCGATGATCCAGCGGTTTACCGCCAGCTCCGCCGTCGGCGCCTCGAGATGCTTGCTGGCCGCAATGCCGTTCGCCTGGCAGAAGCGCGCGGCGTTCCACAGCTTGGTCGCGAAGTTGCGATAGCCCTCGAGCCGCTTCTCATCCATCTTGATGTCGCGGCCCTGGCTTTCCATCGCCGCCATGAAGAAGCGCAGCGCATCGGCGCCGTATTTATCGATGAGCCCCAGCGGATCGACCGTGTTGCCCTTGGACTTGGACATCTTCTGGCCGTCGGCTGCACGAACAAGACCGTGGAGATACAGGGTCTTGAACGGCACTTCCTTCATGAAGTGCAAACCCTGCATCATCATCCGCGCATCCCAGAAGAACAGGATGTCGAAGCCGGAAATAAGCACGTCGTTCGAGTAGCGCCCGCCAAGCGTCGGATCGCTATTCTCGGGCCAGCCGAGCGTCGCGAACGGCCACAGCGCCGAGGAAAACCAGGTGTCGAGCACATCGGGATCACGAGTAAGCGCAACGCCCTCGCCGGCCTGCGCCTGCGCCTCTTCCTCGGTCTCGGCGACATAGGCCTTGCCGTCGGCATTGAACCAGGCCGGGATGCGATGCCCCCACCAGAGCTGGCGGCTGACGCACCAGGGCTGGATGTTCTCCATCCAGTTGAAATAGGTCTTTTCCCAGCTCTTCGGCACGATCTTCGTCGCGCCCGAGCGGACCGACTCGATCGCCGGCTTGGCGAGCGTCGCGGCGTCGACATACCATTGGTCGGTCAACCACGGCTCGATCACCTGGCCCGAACGGTCGCCATAGGGCGTCTGGATCGTGCGCGGCTCGGCGTCGTGCTCGGCACCTTCCTTGTCGACGAACGGCACGAGGAAGCCCTCGTCCTTCAGCCGCGCGACGATCGCCTTGCGGGCCTCGAAGCGATCGAGCCCGATCAGCTCGGCCGGCACCAGCCCATCCTGCGTCTGGCAGATCGCCGCCTTGGCATCGAGCATGTTGAGCATCTCGCCGGCCTTGATGCCAGCGCGAACACCCACTTCGAAATCGTTGAAATCATGGCCCGGCGTGATCTTCACCGCGCCCGAACCGAGTTCCGGGTCGGCATGTTCGTCGCCGACGATCGGGATCAGGCGGCCGGTGATCGGCAGCTTCACCTGCTTGCCGATCAGCGCCTTGTAGCGCGCGTCCTCGGGATGCACGGCCACCGCCATATCGGCCAGCATGGTCTCCGGCCGCGTCGTCGCGACCTGGATGAAGCCCGAGCCGTCGGCCAGCGGATAGCGCAGGTGCCAGAAATTCCCGCGGACCTCCTTGGTCTCGACCTCGAGGTCCGAGATCGCGGTGCCGAGGCCGGGATCCCAGTTCACCAGCCTCTTGTCGCGATAGAGCAGCCCCTGGCGGTGCAGTTCGACGAACACCTTGAGGACGGCCTTGGAGAAGCCCTCGTCCATGGTGAAGCGCTCATTCGCCCAGTCCATCGAGCAGCCGAGCCGGCGCAGCTGGCGGGTGATCTGGCCGCCGCTCTCCGCCTTCCACTCCCACACCTTGTCAACGAACGCCTCGCGGCTGAAATCGGTACGCTTTTGCCCAGCCGCGTTAAGCTGGCGCTCGACCACCATCTGCGTGGCGATGCCCGCATGGTCGGTGCCGACCACCCAGCGCGCATCCTTGCCCTTCAGCCGCGCGTGGCGGACGAGGATGTCCTGCAGCGTGTTGTCGAGCGCATGGCCGATGTGGAGGCTGCCCGTCACGTTGGGCGGCGGGTTGACGATCGTCCAGGGCTCGGCGCCGGGGCGCTCTGGGCGGAACAGGCCTTCGTCTTCCCAATGGGCGTACCAGCGGGAT
>JAPJRE010000281.1 GCA_030824725.1 Sphingomonas sp. | reverse complement strand
TTACAGTGTCGTGGGATCGGTTATGTGTATAAGAGTCTGGGCCGCGGCCGAGCGCGGGGCCGACTATCAGTGGCACCTCGAACATGTCCGTCGGATCGTCAACGAGAAGCGCTTCGCCCTCGGCGCGCAGATCGTCGCGGGAGCGAGCGACCCGCTCGACGTCTCCGCCGGCTATGCGCGGGTCGCCGAGGCCGCGATCGAAGTGCTGACGGCGGCCACCGTGGCGGAGTTCGCCAGCCAGCACGGCCAGGTGCCCGGCAGCGAGCTGGTGATCCTCGCGCTCGGCCGGATGGGCGGCGGCGCACTCACCCATGCCTCGGACCTCGACCTGATCTACCTGTTCACCGGTGATTATGCCGCGGAATCTAACGGGCGCCGGCCGCTCGGCGCGGTCACCTATTACAACCGGCTGGCCCAGCGCGTGACCGCGGCGCTCTCGGTGCCCACCGCTGCCGGGCCGCTCTATGAGGTCGATACCCGGCTGCGCCCCTCGGGCACGCAGGGGCCCTTGTCGGTATCGCTGGAAGGCTTTGCGAATTATCAGGAAAAGGATGCCTGGACCTGGGAGCATATGGCGCTCACCCGCGCACGGCCGGTGTTCGGTTCGGTAGAGGCGCGCGCGCAGGTGGAGGCGATCATTAGCCGTGTGCTCCACGGCGCGCGGCCCGAGCGCGCCATCCTCGCCGATGCCGCCAAGATGCGCGCGGACATGGCTGCGCACAAGCCGCCGGCGGGCCCGCTCGACGCCAAGCTGCTGGGTGGCGGGCTGGTCGACCTCGAATTCGCGGTGCACGTCCGGCAGCTCTGCCACCGCACCGGCTTCGATCCGCAGCTGGGCAAGGCGATCGACGTGCTGGTGGCGCAGGGGATCATGCCCCCGGCGCTGCGCCCGGCGCACGATTTCCTCACCCGGTTGCTGGTGACGCTGCGGCTGGTCGCCCCGGATGCGCAGCCGCCGGGCGAGCGCACCCGTGCGCTGATCGCCCGCGCGCTTGGCCTGTCCGATTGGGAAGCGGTGGTTGCGACGCTCGACGCGACGCGGCAGGAGGTGCGCCAATGCTGGGCCGACATCCAGGCCGGCAACTGACGGAGACCGGGCAATGAGCATCGAACAGGGCGACGCGCTCCCCAAGGGCGCGCTGGTGGCGGCGGATGGCAGCGATATAGCGCTCCCGGAATGGGGCGCAGGCGCACCCTTCATCCTCTATTTCTACCCCAAGGACGATACCTCGGGCTGCACCCGCGAGGCGCAGGATTTCACCGCGCTGATGCCGGAATTCAGCGCCCTCGGCGTGAAGATCCTCGGCATCTCGAAGGACCCGCCCGCCAAGCACCAGAAGTTCACCGCCAAGTACGATCTCACCGTGCCGCTCGCCACCGATGAAGGTGCGCTGATGGAGGCGCTGGGCGTCTGGGTCGAGAAGTCGATGTATGGGAAGAAATATATGGGCATCGAGCGCTCGACCTTCCTGTTCGACGCCTCGGGCACGCTGGTCCGCGCCTGGCGCAAGGTGAAGGTGCCCGGCCATGCCGCCGAGGTGCTGGAAGCCGCAAAGGCAATCGGGTGAGCGAACAGCGTAGCGTCGCGGCGGCGGTGCGGGCGGTGCTCGACGCCGCCGACCCGACCGACAAGGTGATGCGGGCCCGTGCCGCCGCGCGCGACTGGCGGCTGGGGCGGCTCGACTTCCGCTTCGATGTCGCCATGCCCGATCGCCCGGCGCGGCCGGATTCGCCCGCGCTGCTGCCGCCCAACCGCATGCCCAAGCGCGGGCGCGGCGGCTCCGAGCGCGGACGGATCGCCCTGATCCACGCGCTGGCGCATATCGAGTTCGTCGCGATCGACCTTGCCTTTGATCTGGTCGGCCGCTTCGGCGCGCATTTCCCGACCGGCTTTACCGACGACTGGATGCGGGTCGGCGCGGACGAGGCGATGCATTTCGCGCTGCTCGATCGGCGGCTGCGCAGCCTCGGCAGCCACTATGGCGCGCTGCCGGCGCATGACGGGCTGTGGGATGCGGCGACCGAGACCGCCCATGATGCCAAGGCCCGGCTGGCGATCGTGCCCATGGTGCTGGAAGCGCGCGGACTGGACGTCACGCCTGCCACGATCGAGCGCTTCGCGGCGGCCGGCGACAGCGTCACGGCGAAGATTCTGACCCGCATCGTGAACGATGAAGTACGGCATGTAAGGGCTGGTACGGAGTGGTTTGAGTCGGCGTGCAAGGCCGCTGGTTGCACTCCCGAAACGACCTGGCGCGCACTGGTCCGTACCCATTTTCGGGGAGCCGTTAAGCCTCCGTTCAACGACTCGGCGCGCGAAGCAGCCGGTCTGACGCGGGATTACTACCAAGCGCTTGCCGCTGGCTGATTATCCTCCAAAAGAGTCCCCAAGCGGGACGGCGAGGTCAGGGGCTGCCCAATCCGTCCGCATCATCCTGAAGTAGAACGTCGGGTCGCTCCGTGTTCGCTTCCATGAATGCGCCGGGGACTCATGGCTGTAACGTCTGAACGCAAGAACGACGATTTCGCACGCAAGTTCCGGGATTTCTTCACCACCCGCGACGTGATTCTCCAGGATGGCGGCAAGCTGCGCCGCTTCAGCGTCGGCGGCCGTTCGCAGGCGCTGTTCGCCAGCGCCGCGGTGCTGACCTTGGTCTTTTCCGGCTATGGCATGTCGCAGGCGATGGCCGGCGCGATCGCCTATACCGCGCCGGTCGCCGGCTCGCCCGAGGCGCAGGTCGCCGCGATGCGTGCCGAGGTTGCCCGGATGCGCGCCGAAGTCGCCGCCGCCAAGGAAGCCGCCAAGCTGCAGGCCGCCAGGATCGAGCAGCGCCAGGCGGTGCTGAACGCGGTCGTCTCGGGCAAGGCCGATCGCTCGGTGCTCGAAGCCGATCTTTCCGCCACCCCCAAGCAGACCAGCGCGCTGACCGATGAGATCGTCGCGCCGCTGCGCAAGCTGGAGGCGCGCCAGGTTGCGCTCGCGGCGCAGGCGCAGAAGGTGGGCGAGGCGCGCGTGCGGCAGGCCGCCGCGCACATCCAGCATCTCGGCCTTGCGCCCAGCCGCTTCGTCAAGGTCAACGTCGCGATGGGCGGCCCGTACGAGGCGGTGAGCGACGAGGACGCCGCTGCGGCGACCACCGCCGATGCCGATGCGCAGTTCCGCACCCTGTTCGAGACGTGGAAGAAGCTCGACTCGATCGAATCGAGCACGATCTCGATCCCGTCGATGCAGCCGGTGCAGCATGTCAGCTTCACCTCGCACTTCGGCGTCCGCTCGGATCCGTTCCGCGGCACCGCGGCGATGCACGCCGGCGTCGACATTCCCGGCGAGATGGGCACGCCGATCTATGCGACGGCCGACGGCATCGTCTCGCACGCCGGTCGCCAGGGCGGCTATGGCAACCTGGTCGAGATCAACCACGGCCATGGCATGGAAACCCGCTACGGCCATCTCTCGAAGATCCTGGTGGCGGACAACACCCGCGTGCGCCGTGGCCAGATCATCGGCCTGATGGGCTCGACCGGCCGCTCGACCGGCACGCACCTCCATTACGAGGTCCGTCTCGACGGCCGCGCGATCAATCCGATCCCTTTCATCCAGTCGGGCGAATATATCGCGCAGGCACCGGCCACGGGCGGCATCGGCGGTCCGCGCGCCCAGCGCTGAGCGCATTGCCGGACGGGCATGGGCGCATTATCTGACGTCCATGACGACGACCATCGACCAGCCCGCCATCGCGCTGACGCCCGCCGCTGCCGCGCGCGTCGCCGCGATCGCCGCCAAGCAGGCCAAGCCTGCGATCCTCCGGCTCTCGGTCGAGGGCGGCGGTTGTTCGGGCTTCCAATATCGCTTCGGCCTGGCCGAGGGCGTGGAAGCCGATGACAGCATCGCCGAAGTCGACGGCGTGCGGCTGGTGGTCGACGCGGTCAGCCTAGACCTGGTCCGCGGCGCGCAGGTGGATTTCATCGACAATCTCGGCGGCGCGCATTTCGCGGTGACCAACCCCAATGCGGCATCCGGTTGCGGCTGCGGCACCAGCTTCTCGATCTGAGCGCAGCCCTTTGAAAATCGTCAGCTACAACGTCAACGGCATCAAGGCGCGGATCGACCGCCTGGTCGAGTATCTCACCGAGGAGCAGCCGGACGTGGTCTGCCTGCAGGAGCTGAAGAGTTCCGACGACACGCTGCCCGTCGCGGCGATCGAGGCGGCGGGCTACGGCGCGGTGTGGCACGGCCAGAAGGGCTTCAACGGCGTCGCCATCCTCGCCAGGGGCCAGCAGCCGGTCGAGCGCCAGCGTGGCCTTGCCGGCGATCCCGAGGACGCGCACAGCCGCTATATCGAGGCCGAGGTCGGCGACCTGATCGTCGGCGGGCTCTATCTGCCCAATGGCAATCCGCAGCCGGGGCCGAAATTCGATTACAAGCTGCGCTGGATGGACCGGCTGTACGATCGTGCGGCGCAGCTGCTCGCCGAGGAGCGGCCGACGATCCTGGCGGGCGATTTCAACGTCATTCCCAATGACGACGATACCTTCTCGGTGCGCGCCATGGCCGAGGACGCGCTGATGCAGCCGGAGTCGCGTGAGCGCTACCGCATGCTGCTCGCGCAGGGCTGGACCGATGCGCTGCGCACGCGCTTCCCCAAGGGCGGGGTGTGGACCTTCTGGGACTATCAGGCGGGTGCCTGGCAGCGCGACGCCGGCTTCCGCATCGATCATCTCCTGCTCAGCCCGCAGGCGGCCGATCGCTTCACCGGCGCCGGCGTCGACAAGGAATATCGCGGCCGCGAAAAGGCCAGCGACCACGCGCCGACCTGGGTGATGCTGCGCTGATCGCGCGGCGTCGCCACATTACTTCGTATAACTCGGAACCGTGCTCGGCGGATTTCACCAATAGCTGGTGATATTTGCTGTGTTGTGGCGCTATTACACTTCGGTGTCAGTGTCTAAGTTATTGAAATACAACATATCATGAAATTGGCACGGCTTCTGCAAAGAACGAGGCGCCGGCGAAAAAACGAAGGAGCGTCGGACCTCGCAGTAACAGGAGCCTGACATGACCACGTATCGCACCGCCACGATTTTCGGCCTGATCCCCGCCGCCGCGCTGCTCGCGACCACGCTCGCCGCTGCCGCGCCGGCCCATGCCGCGCCCGATCCCGAGCCCACCCCCGTCGCGATGAAGAAGGACATCCGTACCCTCAATCGCGTTGCGCGCGGCCTGGTCTGGTGCGTCGAGCGCAAGAGCGTGGAGACCGGCAAGAAGACCAAGCAGTGCAAGACCCGCGAAAGCTGGATCCGCGAAGGCGCCGACCCGTTCGGCGAGTATTGATCCCACCGACCCGACCGACATCGAAAACCGCATAAAAACCACTGCATCGCGTGCGGTGGAGTGTCCCCGCACGCCCGTTTTTCAGGAGTGAGACATGGCCCAGTTCGTTCGCAGCACCCGTATCGGTGCCATCCTGGTCGGCGCGGCCGCGCTGATCGCCGGCAGCGCTGTCCCGGCCAGCGCCGCCGTCCCGACGTCCGACAAGGAGAAGAAGGTGGAGACCGCCGCCC
>JAPJRE010000280.1 GCA_030824725.1 Sphingomonas sp. | reverse complement strand
TGCTCACCCATCATGCCGACCGGCACTCGAAGCCGCCTTTTTCAACACAATCGGGTGGGAAGCCGACATTCGATCATATCTTAGATTGCTGCGTAGGGCTCTGCGCTGCGGCCTCCCCTTCCTAGTATTCAGTCCGGCTGTAGCCGAAAAACCAGCGATACATGGAAAGGCCGAACATCAGCAGGCAAGCCACGATGCCGACGATGGCGATCAACGTTGTGAATCGCCCAGTGGACGACGCTCCGAATGCTTGTGCCAAGCCAATTAGTGGGATTACGACAATCATCGGTGTGATCCAGAGCAACCGCTGGCGAAGCGAGAAAAACGACGAATAGCCGTCCCGCTCCCACGCGCTATCGATGAGCCTGTTGATACGACGCAGCATTCACGTTCCTTCCACCGCACTTTGCGCGTGAAGAGCGATGTCCGCAACTGGGGCGGCAATTGCCGTTCCTCAAACACGCGCGGCTCTTCATCCTTCTGACCAAGGGGGAGGTGTGAACGCAGCAGAAAATGTCCCCCAGCCTTGCATCCGCGCACGATTCGACTAAAGCGCCGCGCATGTCGCGTGAACCCCGCACCCTGTACGAGAAGATCTGGGCCGACCACGTCGTCGAGCGCCGGGACGATGGCACCTGCCTGATCTATATCGATCGGCACCTCGTCCACGAAGTCACCAGCCCGCAGGCCTTTGCCGGCCTGCGCGCGGCGGATCGCACGGTGCGCCGCCCCGATCTTACCCTCGCGGTGCCCGATCACAATCTGCCGACCACCCCGCGCGTCGACGCCGCCGGCAACGCGCTGCCGATCGCCGATCCGGCCAGCGCCGGCCAGCTCTCGGCCCTGCGCGGCAACGTCGCCGAGTTCGGCGTGCCCTATATCGACGCGCTCGATGCGCGGCAGGGGATCGTCCATGTCGTCGGGCCCGAACAGGGTTTCACGCTGCCCGGCACCACCCTGGTTTGCGGCGACAGCCATACCTCGGCGCATGGCGCGCTGGGGGCGCTGGCCTTCGGCATCGGCACCAGCGAGGTTGAGCATGTGCTCGCGACGCAAACGCTGTTGCTCAAGCAGTCCAAGACGATGGAAGTCCGCGTCGACGGCAAACTCGGCCACGGCGTCAGCGCCAAGGACGTGGTGCTGGCGATCATCGGCAAGATCGGCGCGGCCGGCGGCACCGGCTATGTCATCGAATTCACCGGTGAGGTGATCCGCGACCTTTCGATCGAGGGGCGGCTGACCGTCTCCAACATGTCGATCGAGGGCGGCGCGCGCTCGGGCCTGATCGCGCCGGACGAGAAGACCTTCGCCTATCTCAAGGGCCGCCCGCTCGCTCCCACCGGCGAGGCGTGGGACCGCGCGGTCGCCTATTGGAAGTCGCTGCCGACCGACCAGGGCGCGGTATACGACAAGGTGGTGACGCTGGATGCGGCCGACATCGCGCCGTCGCTCACCTGGGGCACCAGCCCCGAGGACGTGGTGCCGATCACCGGCGTCGTGCCCGATCCGGAGAGCTTCGCCGACCCCTCGAAGCGCGCCGCCGCGCAGCGCTCGCTTGACTATATGGGGCTCACCCCCGGCACCGCGATGCAGGACATTCCGGTGGAGCACATCTTCATCGGATCGTGCACCAACAGCCGGATCGAGGATCTGCGCGCCGCCGCCGCGGTGGTGCAGGGCCGCAAGGTTGCCGACCGCATCCGCCAGGCGCTGATCGTGCCGGGCTCGGGGCTGGTCAAGCGCCAGGCCGAGGAAGAGGGGCTCGACCGGATCTTCCTGGAGGCGGGCTTCCAGTGGCGCGAGCCGGGCTGCTCTATGTGCCTCGCGATGAACCCGGACAAGGTGCCCGCCGGCGAACGTTGTGCTTCCACTTCGAATCGCAATTTCGTAGGGCGGCAGGGCCCGGGTTCGCGCACGCACCTCGTCTCGCCCGCAATGGCGGCGGCGGCGGCGGTGACCGGGCACCTGACGGACGTTCGCGAGTTGATGGCGGACAACGCGTAACAAACAAAGGGAGAGACGCCGTGAAAAAGGCGCTCGTCGCATTGATTGCCGGAACGATTCTGAGCGGTGTCGCCGCTGCCTATGCGGGTGCCTATCCGCGGCCGGAAACGCCGATCAAGACCATCCCGGCGCTCGAGCGAGTCGTCGTCGCACCGCGCTGACGCGGGCGGCCGATTGCCGGAAATTGGGGATGGCCGCCGGCCATTCGTTAGGAAAGCTGTGTCCATGCATCTGAACACCGTGTCGGCGGAGCGCCGCTGATGGAGCCGATCCAGCAGGTTTCGGGCCGCGCCTATCCCTGGGGCGCCAAGAACATCGATACGGACATCATCATCCCCGCGCACTGGCTGAAGACCACGACGCGCGAGGGGCTGGGCAAGGGCGCGTTCGAGAGCGTCCGCGCAGAACCGGGCAACCTGTTCGACGATCCCCGCTATGCGGGCGCGCCGATCCTGGTGGCGGGCGAGAATTTCGGCTGCGGCTCCAGCCGCGAACATGCCGCCTGGGCGCTGGCCGACATGGGCATCAAGGCGGTGATCGCGCCGAGCTTCTCGGACATTTTCTCGGGTAACGCCTTCAAGAACGGCATCGTCACCGTGGTGCTGCCGCAGGAGGCGATCGACCGGCTGGTGCAGGTGGCGACCGCCAATAACGTCACCGTCGACCTGGAGACGATGACCGTCACCACCGACTTCCAGGACCGCTTCGCCTTCGAACTCGACCCGTTCCGCCGCGACTGCCTGATGCAGGGGCTGGACGAGATCGGCATGACGCTGGCACAAGATACCGCGATTTCGAAATTCGAATCCGCGGTTGCGCAGGAACGCCCGTGGATCGCTGTAGGAGGCGGACATGAAGGCGTTGCTGTCGAAGGCACCGGGCGGACCTGATACTCTAAGCCTGGAAGAGGTGGCCGATCCCGTAGTCGGGCAGGGCCAAGTATTGGTCGCGGTGCAGGCCTGCGCGATCAACTATCCCGACGTGCTGATCATCGAGGATCGCTACCAGTTCAAGCCGCCCCGGCCGTTCGCGCCCGGCGGCGAGATCGCCGGCGTGGTGGAAGCCGTGGGCGAGGGCGTCAGCGACTGGGCGCCGGGCGACCGGGTGATCGCGGTGCCGGGCCATGGCGGTCTGGCCGAGAAGCTGGTGCTGAGCCCGGCGCAGCTCTACCGCCTGCCCGAGGGGCGCAGCTTTGAGGACGGCGCGGCGCTGCTGCTCACCTATGCGACGACGATCCATGCGCTGCTCGATCGGGGCAAGCTGAAGGCGGGCCAGACGCTGCTGGTGCTGGGGGCGGCGGGCGGCGTCGGGCTCGCGGCAATCGAGCTGGGCAAGGCGTTCGGCGCGACGGTGGTGGCGGCAGTCTCCTCCGAGGAAAAGGCCGAGGCCGCGCGGGCGGCGGGGGCGGATGCGACGCTGGTCTATCCGCGCGGGGCCCTCGACAAGGAGGCCTCGAAGGCGCTGGCCGAGGCGTTCAAGGCGGCGGTCGGCCCCAAGGGTGCGGACGTGATCTACGATCCGGTCGGCGGCGACTATGCCGAGCCGGCGCTGCGCGCGATCGGCTGGGAGGGGCGCTATCTGGTGGTGGGCTTTCCGGCGGGCATCCCCAAGCTGCCGCTCAACCTGACCCTGCTCAAGAGCTGCGACGTGTGCGGCGTGTTCTGGGGCGCCTTCGCTGCGCGCGATCCGCAGGCCAACCGCGCGCATGTCGACACGCTGTTCCGGCTTTGGAGCGACGGCAGGATCGCTCCGCGGGTGACGGAAGTGTTTCCCTTCGCCGAGGGTGGTGCTGCGATCGCCAAGATGGCGGCGCGCGCGGTGATCGGGAAGGTGGTGGTGCGGGTGGCGGGGTAGGTCCCGAGGCCTCGCGATTGCGCCGGCAGACCGACGCTTGCGTCACGTTGGCCTCAAATGTCTCGCCGGATTATAGTGGAGCGAGACGCGGGAGATTTCGCTTGTTCGGCTGGCTTACGAGAAAGCGTGCTCGGATCGTTGATCGGCCCGTGTTTGCTGCGTTCCGCTTCGACAAGATCGATCCGGTCAAGCGGTCGGCTCAATATGGCAACACGGGGCCGCAAGGTTGGGGGTTCACGCTATGGGGATCTTCCGATGGCGACGAGTTCATGTATCGCCATATCCTCGAGACGTTTGCGGCACAAAATCGAGATGCCCTGCTCACCCTCCCGGAATGGACCGAATACGAGGACCTCATTGAGGGCGAGCTTCTTTGGCGCTCACACACCATCTGGGTTTGGTACGAAACCGTGCTTACCCACATCCGGCTGTGGTCGACCGACAAGCAGGTTATCGAAGACTTGCGGACCGAATTGATGAAGCTGGTAGAAGCGAGCTGATCGTCAGCCGATGAGTCTCTCTGCGCTTGGCGGATGCCTTGTAACCGTATCGCCAACCCCGCCATCCGGAACCTCCCCCGTTGCCAGCGCCGTCCCGCCCTCCTATCTCGGGCCCGAGTTTAGCAAGGGGCATGTAATGAGCACATTCGACGATCGCGAACGGGCGTTCGAGGCGAAGTTCGCGCGCGACGAGGATATGGCGTTCCGCATCACCGCGCGCCGCAACAAGCTGCTCGGCCAGTGGGCCGCCGCCAAGATGGGCCTCACGCCCGAAGAGACCGACGCCTATGCCAAGGCCGTCGTCCAGGCCGATTTCGAGGAAGCCGGCGACGAGGACGTGGTCCGCAAGCTGCTCGGCGACATGCTCGCGGCGAATGTCGAGATCGACGACGCCACCGTGCGCCGCGCGATCGAGGAGCAGACCGTCGAGGCCCGCCGCCAGCTGATGGAATCCAAGTAACATGCCGATGCCCGCTGCCGAGATCGAGGCGCTGATCCGCGCCAGCATCCCCGACGCCCAGATCGAGATCACCGATCTGGCCGGTGATGGCGACCACTATGCAGCGCGCGTCGTCGCCCCCATGTTCCGGGGCATGCCGCGCGTGCGGCAGCATCAGGCCGTCTATGCGGCGCTGGGTGGACGGATGGGCGGCGTGCTCCACGCGCTCCAGCTGACCACCGAAGCGACGCCCGAGGAGTAAGCAATGACCGACGATACCCAGGCCCGCATCCAGCAGCTGGTCGACGGCAGCGACGTGCTGCTGTTCATGAAGGGCAGCCCCCTGTTTCCCCAGTGCGGCTTTTCCAGCCGCGCGGTGGCGATCCTCAACCATCTCGGCGTCGAGTTCGACAGCGTCGACGTGCTGCAGGACCAGGGCGTCCGCCAGGGCATCAAGGCCTTTTCCGACTGGCCGACCATCCCCCAGCTCTATGTGAAGGGCGAGTTCGTCGGCGGTTCGGACATCATGATGGAAATGTACGAGAGCGGCGAGCTGACCCAGCTGATGGCCGACAAGGGCGTCGCGGCTTCGGCCTGACACGGTTCGTACGGGGTGAAGGGAAGGGCTCTCGCCGATGGCGGGGGCCCTTTTCGGTTGTGGGGCAGGTAGCGGCTCCAACAAACGTCATCCCGGCAAAAGCCGGGATCCAGATGACACTCGCTCGCAGCAAGAGCCTCGCCGGCGACCTCAACGGATTCCGGCTTTCGCCGAAATGACGAAAAGAGGCTGGAATAGAGAG
>JAPJRE010000279.1 GCA_030824725.1 Sphingomonas sp. | reverse complement strand
GTGGGAGAGGATCCCCTCTCCTAGCCCCTCCCGCAAGCGGGACGGGAAGTCAGTTGGCCGCGTCCAGCGTCTCCACGGTCAGCCGGTCGTTGGTGTAGACGCACAGCTCGCCGGCGATCGCCATCGCCTTGCGCGCGACCACTTCGGCATCGGGTTCGTACTCGATCAGCGCGCGCGCCGCGGACAGCGCGAAATTGCCGCCCGATCCGATCGCCGCGACGGTGCCATGCTCATGCGCCTCGGGCTCGAGCACGTCGCCATTGCCGGTGATCACCAGCGTCACGTCGCGATCGGCGACGAGCAGCATCGCTTCCAGGTTGCGGAGATATTTGTCGGTGCGCCAGTCCTTGGCGAGCTCCACCGCCGCGCGCAGCAGCTGGCCGTGGTGCCGCTCCAGCTTGGCCTCCAGCCGCTCGAACAGGGTGAAGGCATCGGCGGTCGCGCCGGCAAAGCCCGCGATCACCTTGCCGTCGCCCAAGGGGCGCACCTTGCGGGCGTTGGGCTTCATCACGGTGTTGCCGGCCGAAACCTGGCCGTCGCCTGCGATTACCACCTTGCCGGATTTGCGCACGGAGAGGATCGTCGTGCCGTGCCACGCAGCGTTCTTGTCACTCATGAACGCGCATATGGGTGGCGGGTGCGGGCGTGCAAAGGGGGAGTTCCCCTAAGGGCGCGTACGCGCAACGATCCGGCGATTTCGTGATTGCTTGGGTGTGGCTTGGTCGGGGCGACAGGATTCGAACCTGCGACCCCCACACCCCCAGTGTGATGCGCTACCAGGCTGCGCTACGCCCCGACCGAGGGTGCGCCCTGTATGCCGCTTGGGGGCAGGACGCAACCCCCAAAGCGCGCAAGCTCAGCGATCCAGCGCTTCGAGCCCCATCGCGATCGCGCCCAGCGGCCCCGCCATGTCGCCCAGGCCGGGCGGACCGACGCGCTCGTCAAGCTCCTGGCAATAGCCCGCCAGCGCACCATAGCCGTTGATGCTCGCAGCCACCTTCGCGCGTACCGCGCCGAACAACTGCGGCCGCCGGGTCATCACCCCGCCGCCGATCGCGATCCGCTCGGGCGCCAGGCCGACGATCAGATTGTGGAGCAGCGCGGCCAGGTCATGCGCGAAATAGTCCCATTCGGGCGCATCGTCGGCAACGTCCTGCCCCGGGCGGCCGAATCGGGCGGCCAGCGCCGGGCCGGAGAGCAGCCCCTCGGCGCAATCGCCATGGTACGGACACCAGCCCTGGAACGTGTCGCCGGGCGCGCGGGCCGAGCGCATATGCCCCGCCTCGCCATGCGCATAGCCCATGATCGGCCGGCCATTGGCGACCAGCCCCACGCCCACCCCGGTGCCGATGGTGATGTACGCGTGGGTCGAAAGCCCCGCCGAAGCACCCCAGCGCGCCTCCGCCAGCGCCGCACCGTTGACATCGGTCTGGATCGCCAGCGGCTTGCCATAGCGCGCGGAGAGGCGCCGCGTAAGATCGGTGTCGTTCCAGGCGGGCTTGGTCGTCGCGATGATCGAGCCGAAATTGGGCCGCGCCGGGTTGAGTTCGATCGGCCCGAAGCTGGCGATGCCGATCGCCTCGAAAGACCAGCTATCGAGCACCGCCTCGAGCCCGGCGAGCGTGGTCGCCGGATCGGTGGTCGGGACAACATGCTGTTCGCGCACGTCGCCCGGGCCGCTGCCCAAAGTGGCGACGCATTTGGTGCCGCCCAGTTCGAGGCCGGCAATCGAAAGGTTCGCAGTCATGCAACCGCGCTAGCGCCCCGCGCCGCGCGGGGGAAGCCCGTCTGCGCTCACCGATCGCGCGGATGCATATACTCGCTGAGGGTGACAAACGCGAGCGCGAGCGTGAAAACGCCCATCGAGCCCAGCACCATATACAGATAGTTGCTGCCAATGACGTCCAGCATTTCCGCCTCCATCAAGAAGAGCGGAAATATCCCGTATTTACCCGGCCTTTACTTTGACGACGGTCAAATTCTAGTTTCCTGCCGGGAGTTGCGTATGTATGAAAAGGACTGCGCACAAGCATCGGAGTTTATGATAGATAGGCCCGCCCACGATCCTGCGGCGATGGCGCTGCTGTTCGAGGCGTCGACCGATCGCGGCGTGCTGCTGCTTGATCCGCAGGGGCGCATCGCGAGCTGGAGCCGCGGCGTCGAGCTGCTCGACGGCTGGACGCCTGCCGACCTGACCGGCGCCGACGTCGCGCTCCATTACCCCCCGGCAGAAGCCAAGGCCGCCAAGCCCGCGCGCGACCTGGAACGCGCCCGCGCCGCCGGCCGGCTGATCGAGGAAGGCTGGCGCATCCGCCGCGACGGCAGCGAATATCTGGCGGAAGTGCAGCTCTCCGCGCTGGTCGACGCGGGCGGCGCCCTGCGCGGCTATGCCGAAGTCTACCGCGACATTACCGACCATAAGGCCTCGCAGACCGCGCTCGCCGGCAGCGCGCTCCACCTGCGCTCGATCCTCGCCACGGTCCCCTCGGCGATGGTGGTGATCGACGACCAGGGCATCATCCTCTCGTTCAGCGCCGCTGCCGAACGGCTGTTCGGCTGGACCGAGGCCGAGGTGATCGGCCGCAACGTCAGCATGCTGATGCCCGCGCCCGACGCGCAGCTGCACGACTCCTATCTTTCCCGCTACCTGACGACCGGCGAGCGGCGGGTGATCGGCATCGGCCGCATCGTCGTCGGGCAGCGGCGCGACGGCACCGATTTCCCGATGGAGCTGCAGGTGGGCGAGGCGAGCAGCGAGGGGCAGCGCATCTTCACCGGCTTCATCCGCGACCTCACCGACGAGCAGCGCTCCCAGTTGCGCCTCAAGGAGCTGCAGTCCGAGCTGATCCACGTCTCGCGCCTCTCGGCGATGGGCACCATGGCCTCGACGCTCGCGCACGAGCTCAACCAGCCGCTTACCGCCATCGCCAATTATCTCGAGGCCGGGCGCAACCTGATGGCGCGCGACAGCGACGATCCCGAGGACCAGGCGATGATCCGCGAGGCAATGGCGGAGTCGGTCAAGGAGGCGCTGCGCGCGGGAAACATCGTCCGGCGGCTGCGCGAGTTCGTCGCGCGCGGCGAGGCCGACATGGGGCTGGTCGATCTCCCCCGCCTGATCGACGAGGCCAGCCGTCTGGCGCTCACCGGCTCCCGCGAGCTGGGCGTCCGCGCCTTCTACGCACTCGATCCGCACGCCACCGCGGTGCTGTGCGATCGGGTGCAGATCCAGCAGGTGCTGGTCAACCTGATCCGCAACGCGATCGAGGCAATGGCGGACTGCGCGGTGCGCGAGATCACCATCGGATCGGAGCTGGCGCCGCGCAACCTGGTCCGCGTCTGGGTGGCGGATACCGGCCCCGGCATCGCGCCCGAACAGGCGCCCCGCCTGTTCCAGGCCTTCGCCACCACCAAGGATCGCGGCATGGGCCTGGGCCTGTCGATCTGCCGCACCATCGTCGAGGCGCATGGCGGCCGCATCTGGGCCGAGCCCCGCGCCGAGGGCGGCACCATCTTCAACTTCACCCTGATGTCCGCAAACGAGGAACCCGCATGAGCGAGCGCAAGCGCATCCACCTGGTCGACGACGAGGAATCGGTCCGGCGTTCGACCAGTTTCATGCTGCGGACCTCGGGCTATGACGTCGACACCTATCCGTCGGGCGTCGCCTTCCTGGAAAGGGTCGAGGATGCGCGGCCCGGCTGCATCCTGCTCGACGTGCGCATGCCCGAGATGGACGGGATCGAAGTGCAGGCCGAGCTGTCCCGGCGCGGCGTCAAGCTGCCGGTGATCGTGCTGACCGGCCATGGCGATGTCGGCACCGCCGTGGCGGCGATGAAGGGCGGCGCGCTCGACTTCCTCGAAAAGCCCTTCGAAAGGGACGCGCTGGTCGACGCGCTGGAGCGCGGCTTCGAGCGGCTGGAGCAAGGCGATGCCGCCGTCGCCAGCAGGGCGGAGGCCGAACGGCGTATTGCCCTGCTCTCGCCGCGCGAGGAAGACGTGCTGCGCGGGCTGGTGCGCGGGCATCCGAACAAGACGATCGCCTATGACCTCGGCATCTCGCCGCGCACAGTGGAGGTCCACCGCGCCAACGCCATGGCCAAGCTGGAGGCGCGTAGCCTCTCCGAAGCGCTGCGGCTGGCCTTCGCCGCGGGGCTGGACGGCTAGGGCGACTGTCCCGGCGCGGCAAACGCAAGCGGCTGGCAAGACGCGCCATCCCGTGTATGGTCGTTCGGTTTGCTGGCGCGGATTCCGCCGGCGATGGGGACGTACACTTCAGAATGACTCATTTCCCGATCGGCATTTTCGGGGTGCTGGCGATTTTGGCTATCGCCGTCCTGCTGTCCAGCAATCGCCGGGCGATCCGGCTGCGCATCGTCGGCCCCGCCTTCCTGCTGCAGGCCGGCATGGCAGTCATCGTCCTGCGCACCAGCTGGGGCCAAGTGGCGCTGCAGGGCATGGCCAACGGCGTCTCGGCGCTGCTCGGCTATGCCAGCGCGGGCACCCAGCTGCTGTTCGGCAATCTCGCCAAGCCCGAGTTGGGCGGGCAGAGCCTCGCCATCGCTGCCCTGCCGGTGATCATCTTCTTCGCCGCGCTCGTCTCGATCCTCTACCATGTCGGCATCATGCAGCAGGTGGTGCGCTGGATCGGCGGCGCGATCGAGAAGGTGACCGGGGTCAGCAAGGTCGAATCGCTCTGCGCGGCGGCGAACATCTTCGTCGGCCAGAGCGAGGCGCCGCTGGTGATCCGCCCCTATCTCGCCCGCCTGACGCCTTCGCAGGTGTTCGCGGTGATGAGCGTCGGCATGGCCGGCGTCGCCGGCACGATCCTCGCCGCCTATGCCAGCCTGCTCGGGCCGGCCTCGCTGCCCTACCTCCTCGCCGCCTCGTTCATGGCGGCACCGGGCGGACTGATGATGGCCAAGATCATCATGCCGGACGAGCCCGCCGTCTTCGATGCACCGATGTCCGGCGAGGACGAGGTGATCCGCGTCGCCGAGGAGGATTTCCAGGAGGAGCGCGCCGCCAACATCATCATGGCGGCGGCCAACGGCGCCTCGACCGGCGTGAAGATCGCGGTGGCGGTGGGCGCGATGGTGCTCGCCTTCGTGGCGCTGGTGGCACTCGCCAATGGCCTGCTCGGCATGGTCGGCGGCTGGTTCGGCTATCCGCACCTCAGCTTCCAGGCGATCATCGGGGCGATCTTCGCGCCGGTGATGTATCTGCTCGGTATCTCCTGGCACGAGTCGCTCACCGCCGGCGGCCTGTTCGGGACCAAGGTGGTGCTCAACGAGTTCGTCGGCTTTATCGAGCTGGGCAAGGCGACCGACCTCGCGCCGCGCTCCAAGGCGATCATCACCTTTGCCTTGTGCGGCTTCGCCAATTTCAGCTCGATCGCGATTCAGATGGCGACCACCGGCAGCCTCGCGCCCAACCAGCGCCCGGTGATCGCACGGCTGGGGATCAAGGCGCTGATCGCGGGCAGCCTCGCGAACCTGATGTCGGCGGCGCTGGCAGGGCTGCTGCTGCCGTAACTCCTAGCGCTCCTGCGAAAGCAGGAGCCCAGGGCAGGAGAGTGAGTCGCTAGCGACCCTGGGCCC
>JAPJRE010000278.1 GCA_030824725.1 Sphingomonas sp. | reverse complement strand
CACCGGGACTGTGTCGAGCCGCTCAATTTCATCCGCGTGTTCGTGCCGCTTTCGCCGATCGAGACCCGCGCGGACGGGCCGCTCGAGCTGATCCCAAACACCTCGGGCCTGCGCGAATTCTGCGAGGTGCGCCGCTTCCGCGACGCGGATCTGGAGCCGATCAAGCAGGCCAAGGGCGCGGGCGTGGTGCTGGCGGAGAAGGGCGACGTCTACTTCGTCAATACCTTCGCGCTCCATCGCGGCACCCCGCCCGCGAACCGACGGGGCATGCTCTCGTTGCTCGTCTCGATCGGGCCGTCCCACCGCACGCCGGCAATTCGCAGGCGCAAGCTGCGCGACGTGCCCGAGCAGGTGCGGCCGCTGATCGCGCGCAATCGCGGCTTCTTCCGGCATCTGATCGGCTGATCCCGAAACAATCTCCCCCTTGATGCGGATCATAAGGGGAACGCCCTTGGCGTTTGCCCCCCGGGCCTGCTATCCGGTCCGGCGATGAGCCTCGACACCGACGTTTCCGAACCCTCCGGCGCCTCCGACGTCCCCTTCGACAGCGCGCTTTCCGAGCGCTACCTCGTCTATGCGCTGTCGACGATCACCGCGCGTTCGCTGCCCGACGTCCGCGATGGGCTGAAGCCGGTGCATCGCCGGCTGCTCTGGGCGATGCGGCTGCTGCGGCTCGATCCGGCGAGCGGGTACAAAAAGTGCGCGCGCGTCGTCGGCGACGTGATCGGTAAATACCACCCGCATGGCGATGCCTCGGTCTACGACGCGATGGTGCGCTTGGCGCAGACCTTCGCACTCCGCTATCCGCTGGTCGACGGGCAGGGCAATTTCGGCAATATCGACGGCGATAACGCCGCCGCCTATCGCTACACCGAGGCGCGGCTGACCCAGGTCGCAATCGACCTGATGGACGGGCTCGACGAGAATTCGGTCGATTTCCGCCCGACCTACAACGGGGAAGACGAGGAGCCGGAGCTGTTCCCCGGCCTGTTCCCGAACCTGCTCGCCAATGGCGCGGCGGGCATCGCGGTCGGCATGGCGACCAGCATCCCGCCGCATAATGCCGCCGAGCTGATGCAGGCCGCCGTCGCGCTGATCGACAATCCGCAGGCGAACGTGCTCGACTATGTGAAGGGTCCGGATTTCCCGACCGGCGGCATCGCGGTCGACAGCCCCGCCGCGATCGCCGAGGCCTATGCTACCGGCCGCGGCAGCTTCCGCGTGCGCGCCAAGATCGAGAAGGTGACCGAGAAGGGCGGCGGCTGGCACCTCGTCGTCAGCGAAATCCCCTATGGCGTGCAGAAGGGCAAGCTGATCGAGGGCATCGCGGCGCTGGTCAACGACAAGAAGCTGCCGATCCTTGGCGACGTGCGCGACGAATCGGCGGAGGACATCCGCATCGTCCTCGAGCCGCGCAGCCGCACGGTCGACGCCGATACGCTGATGGACAGCCTCTACCGTCTGTCCGACCTCGAAGTGCGCGTGCCGCTAAACCTCAACGTGCTCGACAAGAACCGCACGCCGCGGGTGATGAGCCTGGCCGAGGCGCTTGCCGGCTGGCTGGAGCACCAG
Organism: Sphingomonas sp.; assembly: GCA_030824725.1. Taxonomy (GTDB): domain Bacteria; phylum Pseudomonadota; class Alphaproteobacteria; order Sphingomonadales; family Sphingomonadaceae; genus Sphingomonas. Next base: position 4,034 of record JAPJRE010000278.1, on the reverse strand, counting down.
TTCGTGGTGCTCCAGCGCAAGTCGCAGCACCGGCTGGAGAAGATCGCCGACCGGCTGGAGCTGCTGCGCGGCTATATTCTCGCCTATCTCAACCTCGACCGGGTGATCGAGATCATCCGCACCGAGGACGAGCCCAAGCCGATCATGATGGCCGAGTTCAGCCTGACCGATCGTCAGGCCGAGGCGATCCTCAACATGCGGCTGCGCAGCTTGCGCAAGCTGGAGGAGATGGAGCTCCGCCGCGAGCAGGAGAAGCTGGAGAAGGAACAGGCCGAGCTGGAGACGCTGCTCGGCTCCGAGGCGCGCCAGCGCACCTGGATGAAACGCGCGCTGGGCAAGATGATCACCCGCTATGGGCTCGATACCCCGCTCGGCGCCCGCCGTACCGCGATCGTCGAGATGGCCCCGGCGCGCGAGATCCCGCTGGAGGCGATGATCGAGCGCGAGCCGATCACCGTCATCCTCTCGCAGCGCGGCTGGATCCGCGCGATGAAGGGGCATGTCGAGGACCTCGGCGGCGAGGCGCTGAAGTTCAAGGAAGGCGATGGGCCCTTCCTGGCCTTCCACGCCCAGACCACCGACAAGCTGCTGCTCGCCGCCGACAATGGCCGTTTCTACACGCTCGGCGCGGACAAGCTGCCCGGCGGCCGCGGCTTCGGCGAGCCGGTGCGGTTGCTGGTCGACCTCGAGGCCGAGCGGCACATCGTCACGCTGCTCCCCGCCAGCGCCGCGCCCAAGCTGCTGGTCGCGGCGAGCGACGGGCGCGGCTTCCTGGTGAGCAGCCAGGAAGTGATCGCCGAAACCCGCAAGGGCAAGCAGGTCGTCACGCCGCGCCCCGGCGCGCACCTCAAGCTGGTCCGTCCGATCGGCGCGGAGGACGATTTCGTCGCGGCGATCGGTGACAATCGCAAGATGCTGGTCTTCCCGCTCTCCGAAGTGGCGGAGATGACGCGCGGGCAGGGGGTGCAGCTCCAGCGCTACCGCGACGGCGGCCTGTCCGACGTGATCACCTTCAAATTCGCCGACGGGCTGCGCTGGCGGATGGGCGGCGAGCAGGAGCGCTATCGCTCCGAGCCGGACGTGATGCCTTGGCGAGCGGCGCGCGGCGCGGCGGGGCGGATGCCGCCGACGGGGTTCCCGCGCGACAATAAGTTCGGCTGATGTGACCAGCGGATGCGGCTGCCTTTCAGAGCGCTTTAACTAGTTTGTCGCTACACCGGCAGCGATGGCGTTTCGTAGGGTCCGGGCTTTGAGTGTGCGTGCGGTGGAGCCTGCTCCACGCGCGGACGATCCATCGTGGGCCCTGCCAGCGGGTACGGACGGACTGCTCGAACTGATGCCGATCCCGGCAGCGGTGGTCGGGATCCAGGACGGCCGGTACGTCTTTTCGGCCGTCAACGCGCACTTCCGGGTCGCGGGCCTGGGCAGCAACGCGCAGGAATCGCCGGTAATCCAGCTGCTCGGCGCGCGGATCGGCCAGTTCCTTGCTTCGGAAAAGCAGCAGGAGGAAATCGCCTGGCGCTTCGGCGGCGAGGTCGACAGCCGCCATTTTCGCGTGGTGCTCGCCCGGCGCGGATCCGCGGAGCCGCGCTGCCTGATCACGCTGGTGGACCAGACGTCCGAGCTCCGCACCGAGCAGAGCCTGCGCCGCGAAATGGCGACGGACAGCCTGACCGGGCTGCCCAATCGCGCCGGCTTCTCTGACGAACTCGAAAATCGCACCGGCGAGGGTGAGGCGGCAGCGCATGCCGTGCTGGTCATCAACCTCGATCGCTTCAGCCGCGTCAACGCCTGCATGGGGGCGCTGGCCGGCGACGAGCTGCTGATTTCGGTCGCGCGGCGGATCAAGGGCGCGTTGCGGGGACGCGACGTGCTGGCGCGGATCGGCGGCGACGAGTTCGGCGTGCTGATGACGCTGGACGACGGACCCGACGACGCGGTGCAGGTCGCCCGGCGAGTCCATGCGGCCTTCACCAACCCGTTCCGTCTCTCCAATTTCGAGATCCGCATCGATTGCTCGATCGGCATCGCGCTCGGCCGCGACATCGACGGCGACCCCGAGGATCTGGTGCGCAACGCCCAGCTGGCGGTGCGTCGCGCCAAGAAGAGCGGCCATACCGAATTCTACCACACCCGCGCCTTCGATCTGGCGCGCGAGCAGTTCGCCATCGAGACCGAGCTGCGCCGCGCGATCGAAAATGGCTGCATGACCCTCAACTTCCAGCCGATCTGCGACCTTGGCACCGGCCGGATCACTTCGTTCGAGGCGCTCGCCCGCTGGACGAACGACGACGGCGTGCTGATCTCGCCCAACGCCTTCATTCCCGTCGCGGAGGAGTCGGGCCTGATCGTGCCGCTCGGCCGCTGGGCGATGGAAGAAGCCGCGCGCACCCTCGCCGAGTGGGACGCGCGCGCAGGCGGCGATTGTGGCGTGAAGATCGCGGTCAACCTCTCGGCCATCCAGCTCCAGCGCGACCAGATCGGCGCGATGGTGAAAAATGCGCTCGATCGCCACAAGATGCCCGGCTCGCGTTTCACGCTGGAGCTGACCGAAAGCGCGATCGTCAGCGATCCCGATCGCATCGCCCAGACCATGTCGGCGCTCAAGGACCTCGGTACCACGCTGGCGATGGACGATTTCGGCACCGGCTATTCCAACCTCGCCTATCTGCAGAAGCTGCCGATCGACGTGCTCAAGATCGATCGCAGCTTCGTGACCGGCATGCTCGCCGATCGCGACAAGGTGGCGATCATCCGCGCGATCCTCAGCCTCGCCTATGCGCTGGGCATGCAGACCACCGCCGAAGGCATCGAGACGCCCGAGCTTGCCCAGACGCTAGGGGCGCTGGGCTGCACCTACGGGCAGGGCTATCATTATTCCCGGCCCGTGCCTGGCGATGCCGCTTTCGCGTTGATCGCGACCTTCAAGGCCTGATTGCGGCCACCACGGCATCGGCGATCGCGTCGACCCGGGATGCGTCGGGAAACGCCTCCGCTATCCACTGCTCCTCGATCGCACGGAGCGCGCGGGCGACGTCCGGACCCTTGGCGAGCCCGCGCTCGACCAGCGCCCCGCCGGTGACCGGCAGGCGCGGGATCTTCCAACCCGTAAGCGCCGACCAGCCTTGCGCGGCTTCGGCATCGTCGGTCGCCGCGAGCAGCAGCCGGTCCTCGGCGGCGTCGCGCCCGATGCGATAGGCGAGCGCGCGGGCATCCTCGGTGCCGCCGTCGGTCAGCGCGAGCACCAGCCGCTTGCGCTGCGCGTTGGACAGCTTGAGCCGCGCGCCGATCAGGTCGCCCGCCGCAGGATCGCGTGGCAGCAGCGCGGCGAGCCGGCGGATCGGGTCCGGTACGGCGCCGAGCCGGGCTTCGCGCGCGGCGAGCTCCGCCAGCCTTGCCGCCGTGGTGATCTCCGGCACCACCGGTTCCAGGATGCCGCGTTCCAGCATCAGCGCGGTCACGCCCACCGCATCGCGCGCGACGAGTAGCTTGAGCAACTCGTCACGGATGCGCTCGCGGCTAAGCGCCATCAGGTCGCGGGCGCGGGCGGTGCAGGCGTCCAGCCCCTCGGGATCGGGCGTATGGCCGAAGCGGGCGAGGAAGCGGAAGAAGCGGAGGATTCGCAGATGATCCTCGGCGATGCGCCGCAGCGGATCGCCGATGAAGCGTACGCGTCGTGCGTCCAGATCCTCCAGCCCGCCGAAATAGTCGAACAGCGCGCCGGTGTCCGGATCGGCATAGAGCGCGTTGATCGTGAAATCCCGCCGCGCCGCATCCTCGCGCCAGTCGTCGGTGAAGGCAACGGTGGCATGGCGACCGTCGGTCGCCACGTCGCGGCGCAAGGTGGTAACCTCGACCGGGCCGCTGTCGAGTACGGCGGTGATCGTGCCATGTTGCAGGCCCGTCGGCACCGCACGGATGCCGGCGGCGCGCAGCCGCGCCAGCACTTCCTCCGGGGACAAGGCCGTAGCAAGGTCGAGATCGGCGACGGCTATGCCCAGCAACGCATCGCGCACCGCGCCGCCGACGAAGCG
>JAPJRE010000277.1 GCA_030824725.1 Sphingomonas sp. | reverse complement strand
CCCCTAACCCCTCCCGCAAGCGGGAGGGGAGATCAGGCTTTCACCGCCGCCCGATAGGCGCGCAGGCTGTCCCACGCATACAGCGCGCAGCCGGACCAGATCAGCGCGAAGGTGGCGAGGTGGACCGGCAGCACCGGCTCGCCGAACAGCAGCACCGCCTCCAGGAACTGCAGCGTCGGCGCGATATATTGGAGCAGGCCCATGGTCGCATAGGGCAGTCGCTTGGCCGCCGCAGCGAACAGCAGCAGCGGCGTGGCGGTGACGGCGCCCGCCGCGATCAGCAGCAGGTCGATCCTTGTCGAGCTGCCGAACGCCGCCGTGCCGCTATGGTCCGCCCAGAGCAGCACCGCCAGCGCCGCCGGTCCGAGCAGCAGCGTCTCCACCGTCAGCCCGCCCAGCGCGTCGATCGCCGCGACCTTGCGGAGCAGCCCATAGCCGCCGAAGCTCAGCGCCAGCGCGAGCGGGATCCACAGCCCGCCGCCGCCATGCAGCGTCAGCAGCAGGACGCCCAGCGCCGCCAGCGCGATCGCCGCACCCTGCCAGCGCCGCAGCCGCTCGCCGAGCACCAGCATGCCGAGCGCCACGTTGACCAGCGGGTTGATGAAATAGCCCAGGCTCGCGTCGAGCACATGTTCGTGCTGGACCGCCCAGATATAGACCAGCCAGTTGACCCCGATCAGCGCCGCGCTGCCGACGAGGAACAGCAGGGTGCGCCCCTTGGCAGCGGCGGCGATGCTCCGCACCCGGCGCAGCGCCACGACGATCATCGCCAGCAAAAGCAGCGACCAGAGCACGCGGTGCGAGAGCACCTGCAGCGCAGGCACCGATTGCAGCAGGTGCAGATAGAGCGGCAGCACCCCCCACAGGCTGTAAGCGGCGATGCCGAGGAAAAGGCCGGCGCGATCGGCGCCTTGAGCGTTGGACATGTCGCCCTGTTGCGCCGTGTTGCGGTGCAACGCAACCCGAGGCGAGGTCAGGCAGGGCGGATCGGGGTCGCTGCCTCGGCGCCGACGACGGTGATCCAGGGAACGACATCCCAGTGCGTGACGATACCCGCCGTCACATAGGGATCCTGCTCGGCAAAGGCCCGCGCCGCATCCGTATCGCCGAACAGCAGCAGCGCGCGCTCCGGCGGATCGCCGACCGCACCGCCGAGCAGCAGCGTGCCGGCATCCGCCGCCGCCCAGGCCAGCGCCAAATGCCCGTCCCGCAGCGCTCCCCGGCGCGCGAGATAGTCGGGCGCCAGGGTGTAGCGGAGCAGGACATGCGCCATGCTCAGTCGGCGAACAGCAGGACCGGGGTCTCGAGCAGCTTCTTCACCGCCTGTACGAAGCTCGCCGCATCCCATCCGTCGACGACGCGGTGGTCGCAGCTGATCGAGAGGTTCATCAGCTTGGCGCGGACGATGTCGTCGCCGTGGAAGACGGGGCGCTCGACGATCTTGTTCGGGCCGATGATCGCCACTTCCGGCCGGTTGATCACCGGCGTCGTCGCGATGCCGCCGAGGGGCCCAAGCGACGTGACGGTGAGGGTGGAACCGCTCAGTTCCTCCGACTTGGCCTTGCCGGTGCGCGCGGCCTCGGCGAGGCGGGTGATCTCGCTCGCCAGCTGCCAGACGTTCCTGTCCTGCGCGTCGCGGATCACCGGCACCATCAGCCCGGCATCGGTCTGCGTCGCCATGCCGAGATGGACGCGGCCATGGCGAGTGACCACCCCGGCCTCGTCGTCATAGCGGGCGTTGAGCATCGGGAAGTCGGGCAGGGTGCGGCACAGCGCCACGATCAGGAACGGCAGCATGGTCAGCTTGGGGCGCTGGCCGCGGTTGGCGTTCAGGTCGGCGCGCATCGCTTCGAGGGCGGTGACGTCGATCTCGTCGACATAGGTGAAGTGGGGGATGGCGCGCTTGGACGCGGCCATGTTCTCGGCGATGCGGCGGCGCATGCCGATCACCTTCACCGGCTGATCCTCGCGGGCGCGGGAGGCGTGCGGCGCATGATAACCCTGCGCGCTGCCATAGCGGAGGAAGGCGTCGAGATCGGCGTGGCGGATGCGGTCGCCCTCGGCGGGCTTCACGCTCGCCAGGTCGATGCCGAGGTCTGCCGCGCGGGCGCGGACCGCAGGGGAGGCAAGGACATGCGCCTTCTCCCTCTCCCCTACCGGGGAGAGGGCAGGGGAGACGGGCATGGTCTCAATGGGCGCAGCGGCTGGTGGAGAGTCCCCCTCTCCCAACCCCCTCCCCGGTAGGGGAGAGGGCTTTTCCTCGGCTACTTCCTCGACACCCGGATTCTCGGCCTCGACCTGCTCCTCTACCGGCGTCTCCGCCTCACCCTCGACCTCGATCACCATCAGCGCCGATCCGATCGGCACCTGGTCGCCTACTTCGCCGGCAAGCTCGACCACCACGCCGGAGACGGGCGATTCCATCTCTACCGTGGCCTTGTCGGTCATCATGTCGGCGACAGCCATATCTTCCTCGACACGGTCGCCGACACGCACGTGCCAGGCGACGATCTCGGCCTCGGCAATGCCTTCGCCGATGTCCGGCAGACGAAAGGTAAAACGAGCCATGGGCGTCAGTCCTTGAGGAGTTTGTTGAGCGCCTCGCGGATCCGCACGGGACCCGGGAAATAGGCCCATTCGAGGCTGTGGGGATACGGCGTGTCGAAGCCGGTGACGCGGGCGATCGGCGCTTCGAGATGGTAGAAGCAGCGCTCCTGCACCAAGGCCGAAAGCTCGGCGCCGAAGCCGGAGGTGCGCGTCGCCTCGTGGACGATCATGCAGCGGCCGGTCTTCTTCACCGAGGCCTCGATCGCTTCGATGTCGAGCGGCACCAACGTGCGTAGATCGAGGATCTCGGCATCGACGCCCAGCTCCTCGATCGTCGCGGCGACGACATGCACCATCGTGCCGTAGCAGAGGATCGTCACCGCCTCGCCAGCGCGCACGGTCGCGGCCTTGCCCAGCTCGACGCGGTAATAGCCCTCGGGCACCTCGCTCGCCGGGTGCGCGGTCCAGTTCTTGGCCGGGCGATCATAATGGCCGTCGAACGGGCCGTTATAGATGCGCTTGGGCTCGAGGAAGAGGACGGGGTCGTTGTCCTCGATCGCGGCGATCAGCAGGCCCTTGGCGTCATAGGGCGTCGACGGAATCACCGTCTTGATCCCCGAGACATGGGTGAAGATGCCCTCGGGCGACTGGCTGTGCGTCTGCCCGCCGAAAATGCCGCCGCCATAGGGCGAGCGCACCGTGATCGGCGCGGTGAAGTCGCCGTTCGAGCGATAGCGCAGCCGCGCCGCCTCGGAGACGAGCTGGTCGAGCGCCGGGTAGATATAGTCGGCGAACTGGATCTCGGGCACGGGGCGCAGGCCATAGGCGCCCATGCCGATCGCCACGCCGATGATGCCGATCTCGGTGATCGGCGTGTCGAACGCGCGGGTCTTGCCGTATTTGGCCTGAAGGCCCGCGGTCGCGCGAAACACGCCGCCGAAATAGCCGACATCCTCGCCCATCACGACGACCTGATCGTCGCGTTCCATCATCACGTCCATGGCGGAGTTGATCGCCTGGATCATGTTCATCCGGGGGGCGGTCAAATCCCGGCCGCCTTGCGCTCGGCGATCATCTGGTCGCTCTGTTCCTTCAAGTGCCAGGGCATGTCCTCGAAGACGCCCTCGAACATCGTCTCGAACGGCTGGTGCATGCCGTGGCCGAGGATGCCGTTCTTCTCGGCTTCCTTCTGCGCGCGCTTCACCGTCTCGGCGAGCTCGAGGTCCATCGCCGCATGGCGTTCCTCGTCCCATTCGCCGAGGCCGATCAGATGGTCCTTCAGCCGCCGGATCGGGTCGCCGAGCGGCCAGGCATTGGGCTCGCCCGCCGAGCGATAGGCGCTGGGATCGTCCGAGGTGGAGTGACCCTCGGCGCGATAGGTGAAATGCTCGATCAGCGTCGGGCCCTGGTTGGTCCGTGCGCGCTCGGCCGCCCACTCCGTCGCCGCATAGACGGCCAGCGCATCATTGCCGTCGACCCGCAGCCCGGCGATGCCATAGCCGATCGCGCGCGCCGCGAAGGTGGTCGCCTCGGCGCCTGCGAAGCCCGAGAAGCTCGAGATCGCCCACTGGTTGTTGACGACGTTGAAGATCACCGGGGCGCGGTAGACGGTGGCGAAGGTCAGCGCCGAGTGGAAGTCACCTTCCGCGGTCGAGCCCTCGCCGCACCAGGTGGCGGCGATGCGGGTATCGCCGCGCGCCGCGCTCGCCATCGCCCAGCCCACCGCCTGCGGATATTGGGTGGCGAGGTTGCCGGAGATCGAGAAGAACCCGGTCTCCTTCGACGAATACATGATCGGCAGCTGCCGGCCCTGCAGCGGATCGCCCCGGTTCGAGTAGATCTGGTTCATCATCTCGACCAGCGGATAGCCGCGGGTGATGAGGATGCCCTGCTGGCGATAGCTGGGGAAGCACATGTCGTCGCCGGCCATGGCCAGCGCGGCGGAAACCGACACCGCCTCCTCGCCGGTCGACTTCATGTAGAAGCTGGTCTTGCCCTGGCGCTGGGCGCGGAACATGCGCTCGTCGAAGGCGCGGGTGAGCGCCATGCTGCGCAGCATCTTGCGCTTGGCTTCCCCATCCAGCCGCGGATCCCAGGGGCCGACGGCGTTGCCGGCGTCATCGAGGACGCGGATCAGGCCATAGGCGAGTTCGTGGAATCGATCGGCCGGCTCGGCGGTGTCCGGGCGGCGTGCTGCGCCGGCGAGCGGGATCGCAAGATCGCTGAAATCGGCCTCGTCGCCGGGGCGAAAGCGCGGCTCGGGCACGTGCAGCGATAAGGGCGGCAGGTTGGCGCGCGGGGCGTCCACCGTCATGGTCTCTCCATAAATTCGGCCGTGTCGCCACGGACAACGCACGGAACTCGATTTCACGAGCTTGTTATAAAATTTCAACGAGCCTGTCGAGATGGGTCAGCAGCGCTGGCCTAAAAATTTGGGACACGGAGTCCGATTGACTCCCGGTCGAATTGGAACAAAATAGGAACGAACGAGTCGGACCTGTCATCAACCCCCGAGCGAGTCGCCGTGCCCGATCCTGCCACTCTCGACCAGTTGCGCGCAATGCTCAGCGCCATCGACGGCACCGGATTCCGTCGGCGCCCGGTGCTGCCGTTCGGGTTGGAGCGGCTCGATGCGAAGCTGGCGGACGGGGGGCTGCGGCTCGATGCGCTGCACGAGATTGCCGGCGCCACGCCCGACCTGACCGACGATTGCGCCGCCACCACCTTCCTCGGCGGAATCGCCGCGCGCTGCTGGGGGCCGGTGCTGTGGGTGGTGCGGCGGCGCGACCTGTTCGCGCCCGGACTGGCGCAGGTGGGCCTCGATCCCAAGCGGGTGATCTATGCCGAGGCGCGCGACGACGACGAACTGCTCGCGATCATGGAGGAGGGGCTGCGCCATCGCGGCCTCGGCGCGGTGATCGGCGAAGTGAAGCGGCTGGCCATGCCGGCGACGCGGCGGCTGCAACTGGTGGCCGAGGGGGGCCGCACGATCGCGTTGCTGCTCAAGCGCCATGCGCGCGAGGGGAGCGATCCCTTGGGCGCGCCGTCCGCCGCGGTGACGCGGTGGCGGAT
>JAPJRE010000276.1 GCA_030824725.1 Sphingomonas sp. | reverse complement strand
GGGATATTAGAAGAAGCCCGTTCATGCCGCGCACTCCCGCGCTACGGCGACGTCGTCGAACGGCAGCACCATCTCGCCAACGATCTGCCCCTGCTCATGCCCCTTGCCGGCGACCAGCACGATGTCGTGCGGCGCGGCCATCGCGATCGCCGCTGCAATCGCGGCGCGGCGGTCGCCGATTTCGGTCGCCTCCGGCGCGCCCTTGAGGATCGCGCGGCGGATCTCGGCCGCGTCCTCGGTGCGCGGATTGTCGTCGGTGACGATCGCCACGTCCGCACCCGCAGCCGCCACCTGCCCCATCAGTTCGCGCTTGCCGGGATCGCGGTCGCCGCCCGCGCCGAACACCAGGATCAGCCGGCCCTCGGTATGCGGCTTGAGCGCCGCGATCGCTGCCTCCAGCGCATCGGGCGTGTGGGCATAATCGACATAGACCGGCGCGCCATTGGCGGCGATCACCGCGCGCTCCAGCCGCCCGCGCACCGGCTGCAGCCGCGCGCAATTGGCGAGCGTGCCGCCCACGTCGCCGCCGGTCGCGATCACCAGCCCCGCCGCGGTCAGCGCGTTCGCGGCCTGATAGGCGCCGATCAGCGGCAGCTTGACGGTGTGGATACGGTCCTCCGCCTCGATCTCCAGCGTCTGGCCGAGCAGCGACGGCGTGCGCGACACCAGCCGCAGCGTCTTGCCATGCTCGCCGACGGTGATCAGCCGGTTGCCCCGCATCCGGGCGAGATCCTCGACCTGCGGCGCGTGGGGATCATCCGCCCACACAACGGCCGTGCCGTCGTCGGCCAGCACCTCGGCGAATAGGCGCATCTTGGCGGTGAAATAGGTCGCCATGTCGCCGTGATAGTCGAGGTGATCGCGGCTGAGATTGGTGAACGCCGCCGCACGCACCGGCAGCCCCTCGGTGCGATACTGCGACAGCCCGTGCGACGAGGCCTCGAACGCGACATGGGTCACGCCCTCGCGCGCCAGCCCGGCGACGTTCGACAGGAAGGTGACGATGTCCGGCGTGGTCAGCCCGGTCGAGACCCGCTCGTCCGCCGTCGTCACGCCCAGCGTGCCGATCGATGCGGCGTGGAAGCCGGCCATCCGCCATAGCTGGCGGGTCATCTCGACGGTGGAGGTCTTGCCGTTGGTGCCGGTCACCGCCGCGGTGACCGCGGGGAACGGCGCGAAAAAGTGCGACGCGAGGTTGGCGAAGCGCGCGCGCGGATTGGCATCGGCGATGTGCACCGCGCCTGCCACCCTCGCCTCGGGCCGCGCCACCACGGCGATCGCGCCCGCCTGCAGCGCAGCGTCGATAAAGTCCTCGCCGTTCACCTTGGCGCCTTCGAACGCGCCGAAGATCGTCCCCGGCGCCACCTTGCGGTGATCGATGGCGAAGCCGGTGACGACCGCGTCGTCCGCGGTGCCGATCAGTGGTCCCAATTTCATTCGGCGGTCGCTTTCGGCTCCGGGGAACGCTCGACCAGCGGCAGCAGCTCGCTTTCGTCGATGTCGCGGGCATTGTCGGGCGCGATGCCCAGAAGGGCACCGGTCCGCGCAATCAGGCGCGAGACGACCGGCGCGACGGTCCAGGCCGCGGTGGTGCGCGGCGTAGTGGCATTGGCCTTGGGCGAGTCGAGCATGGCGACCACCACATAGCGCGGTGCGTCGATCGGGAAAGCCGCCGCGAAGGTGGAGACGTTGCGGTGCTTGTCATAGCCGCCCTCGCTCGCCGCCTCGGCGGTGCCGGTCTTGCCCGCAACGCGATAGCCGGGTGCGTCGCCCTTGCGGCCGGTGCCCCTGAGCACGATCAGCCGCAGCAGCTGGCGCATCCGGTAGCTGGTCGATTCCTGCAGCACGCGGCGGCCCTGCACCGGATGCTCGGCATCCACCTTCATCAGCGTCGCCGGGTGCCACGTACCGCCATTGACCATCGCCGCATAAGCCGCGGCGAGATGCAGCGGAGTCACCGCGATGCCATGGCCATAGGCGGTGGTCATCACCGTGATCCGCCCCCAGTTCGCCGGCCAGAGCGGGCGCACCGCGCCGATCTCGATGCTCGGCCGCTGGTCGAAGCCGAGGCGGCGGAACATCTCCTGCATCTTCTCCGCGCCCAGCTCGTCGGCGATCCGCGCCGTCGCGATGTTGGACGAATAGATCAGCGTCTCGGGGATATTGAGCCAGCGGAACTGCTCGTCGCCCGGATCGTCATGGATGGTAAAGCGGCCAACCTTCATCGGCACGGTCGCATCGAAGCGCCGCGACATCGAGGTGATCGTGCCGGAATCGATCGCGGCGGCCACCGCGATCGGCTTGAAGGTGGAGCCGAGCTCGTAGACGCTCTGCGTCACGTTGTTGCGCGGCGGCGGCCCGCCCAGCTGGTTGGGGTTGAAGCTCGGCAGCGAGGTCATCGCGATGACTTCGCCGGTGTGCACGTCGAGCACCACCGCCGCGGCGCCGCGCGCCTGCAGGTCCACCATCGCGCGGCCCAGCTCGCTCTCCAGCGCCGCCTGGACGCGGGTGTCGAGCGACAGCGTCACCGGCTTGCCGCGCTGCGCGGGATCGGTCAGCCGCGCCTCCAGCACCTTCTCCATGCCGGTGACGCCATGGCCCTTGTCGTCGAGATAGCCGAGCACATGCGCCGCCATGTCGGACTGCGGATAGAGCCGGTCGGTCTCGCGCTGGAACTCGATCGCCGGCTCGCCCAGCGCATTCACCTGGTTGACCAACTCGGGCAGCGCGCGGCGCTTGAGGAAGGCGAAGCTGCCGCCACCATGGAGGAGCGCATAATATTGCGCCTGGCTGCGCTCGGGTATCAGCTCGGCGAGCTTCTGCGCCAGCGCGGCCTTGTCGCCGATCACCTGGTTGGGGTGGATCGCGATCGTCCAGGCATCGATGCTGCGCGCCAGCGGCGTGCCGTTGCGATCGACGATGTCGCCACGCGCCGGCACCAGCGCGTTGGACAGGTCGCGCGGGCTGGCCGGCCCCGCCGACAGCGCCAGAAAGGCGAGCTTGCCGAGAATCGCCAGCACGCCCGCGCCGAACAGGATCGAGAGGATCATCAGGCGCAGCTGCGCCACCGCGACGAGCGCGTCGCGCCCCCCGCCCGAACCCCGCGAACGCGCGGGAGGGGCGACGACGACGATCATCGCTGCGCCGTTTGCTCGCGCTTCGCCACCCGGCGCAGGTCGCTGATCGTCGCGGCGCTGAGCAGCGGCCGGTCCGGCTGGGCCAGCCGGGCCTTGTCGATCTTGCGGATCAGCCGGTCGAGATCCTGGGCGGGCTTGGTATCGGACTGCGCCACGCGCACCACGGTCGACTTGACGGGTGCTGCCTTGACCGGCGCGGCCGAAGCCATCGCCACCGGCTTGGCCGCCACGGCCTTGGCCGGCGCCGCCAATGCGGTCGCGACCGGCTGGGCAGCCGGCGCGCTCTCCACCGGACGCTGCCCGGTCGGGATCACCAGTGCGGCGGTTTCCACCCGGGCGTCACCGGGCGCGGTCGCTGCCGGCTGCTGGTCGAGCGCGGCCAGCCCGCTGGCGCTCGCCAGATATTGCTGCGGCTGCGGCGCGTTCATCGCCAGCACGTCGCCGTTCCAGCGCTCGATCTGGGCCATGTTGGCGCGGGTGTCGAATTCGGTCTCCAGGCCACGAATGTCCTTGTGCGCCTGGACGATGGCGGAGTCCATCGCGCGCAGCTTCGCCCGTTCCGCCGCGCCGTGCGACGTCACCATATAGCAGGTCGGCGCCACGATGACGCCGCACAGGAACCAGCCAAGCCCCCGGAAGCCATAGACAGCCATCACACCTTATCCTCACCGGACCACGGCGCCGCCTCGGTCCGCCGCGCCGCGCGCAGCGTTGCCGAACGGGCGCGTGGGTTACGCACCAACTCCGCCTCGCCCGGGCGCACGGCCTTGGCGGGCGTTTCAAAACTCGGTTCCGCCCGCGGCCCCACCGCCGGGCGATGCCGCGAACCCGCCGGCGTGCTGCCGCTGCGTTCGCGCAGGAAGCGCTTGACCAGCCGGTCCTCCAGGCTGTGGAAACTCACCACCACCAGCCGCCCGCCGGGCTTGAGCACCCGCTCGGCGGCGGCCAGCACGTCGGTCAGCTCGTCGAGCTCGCGGTTGATGTGGATGCGCACCGCCTGGAAGGTCCGCGTCGCGGGATCCTTCTTGTCGTGCGGACGATGGCCGAGCGCGCGGCGCACCACCGCCGCCAGCTCCGACGTGCGGGTCAGCGGCCGTGCTTCCACGATGAACTTGGCCACCCGCCTAGCGCGCGGCTCCTCGCCATAGTGGAACAGCACATCGGCAATCTCGCCTTCGTCGGCGCTGTTGAGCCAGTCCGCCGCGCTCATTCCCTCGCCCGCCATGCGCATGTCGAGCGGCCCGTCCTGCTGGAACGAGAAGCCGCGCTCGGCCTGGTCGAGCTGCATCGAGGAAACGCCGATATCGAGCACGACGCCGTCCACCGGCGCCAGGCCGCGCGCCTCCAGCTCTTCGGCCAGCCGGCTGAACGGCGCATGGATGAGGGTGAGCTTGCCGTCGCTCTCCGCGACGATGCGGGCACCATTGGCGATCGCGGTCGGATCGCGGTCGAACGCCGCCACCGCCGCGCCTGCCCCCAGCATGGCGCGCGTGTAGCCGCCCGCACCGAAGGTGCCGTCGACATGGCGCTCGCCGGGCACAATGGCGAGCGCGTCCAGCACTTCGTCGAGCAGCACGGGGATATGGGGCGCGTCGGTCACATCGCCCCCTTTTGCTGCATCAGGTACAGGCAGATTTCCTTGAGTTCGGGATCGGCGGTCTCGCTCGCGAGCAGTTCGTCGGGCGCCCAGATGTCGAACGTGTCGCCGCTGCCGACGAAGAACGCCCATTTCTGGATCTTGGCCTTGGCGCGGAAGAAGGGCGGCAGCACGAACCGCCCGCTGTCGTCATAGGGCGCCTTTTCGACCATGCCGAAGGCGCGGCGCTTGGGGCGCACGCTGGGCTGCTCGCCCCGATCGAGCGCCTGCTGGTCCAGCTTGTCGATGCGCTCGTACTTGGTCCGCGACCAGCCGGTATCGTGCGCGGAGAGGCACGGATCCTCCGCATGCACGCCGACGACGATCTGGCGGACGTCCGAATTGCGCTCGGCGGCAGCGCGCAGGTCTGCGGGTATGGCGACGCGACCCTTCTGGTCGACCGCCTGGAGCGCAAATCCTTCGAAGAGCTCCCTGTCCGCCACGCCAAACCCCAAGCCGGGCACGACTCTCCCGCCGCCGGAATCACGCGAAATCGTGCGCCGGCTGGTGCTGTTCGGGAAAAAGGGTTCGTGCCCCCCTTTAGTGTGCCCTTTTAATCACATTATAGGGCGGGAGACAACGGGACAGATGGGGACAGCACGGGAATTTCAGCCACTGATCGCCACCACTGGCCGCCTTTCGCATTATATTCCCGGTTTGTTCACCATTCTCCCCTGCCAGGGACGCTTTCGGTCCGGAAAAATCCTTGTTCTGAAGGAGATGATCCCCGGCTGCGGGGGATCAGGCCAGCCACGGCCGAAAATGCCAGGCAGTCACCGCAAGCGGCGGAAACTGCGCCATTTTCACCACCCCGCCAAGAAGCGGGGCATTTCACCGCCCGCCCCGCCCCCAAAAAG
>JAPJRE010000275.1 GCA_030824725.1 Sphingomonas sp. | reverse complement strand
AGGGCATGGAGACGGCGCCGCTGCTTGCCGCGGGCGGTGCTGCCATTGCGCTGCGCTGGCGGCTCGATGCGGGCGCGGGCCAGGCGCGGATGGCCGGCTATGCCACGGCGCTGCTGCTGGGCCTGAGCGCCGCTGCGGTGGTTTTCCCGACGAGCGGCTGGAACGTCGCCGCGTGCGACGGATTCACCGCGATCCTGTGGCGTGCGGCGATGCTGGCCGCGCTGGCACCTGCGATGATGGCTGTGGCGGGCTTCGCCACCCCGTCCGTCGCCGCGCGGACCGTGGTGCTGATCGTCGCGAGCGGGCTCGCGCTGGCGGGTGCCGTCATGAGCGCGCCCGCGTGCCTCCATCCCTATGGGCAGGTCGACCCGCTGCTCGCCCGGCTCTGGCTCGCCCATGTCAACGAAGCGCAGCGGCTCCTCGCGTTGCCGCTCGGCAAGGCGGTGGCCGCCGGGGGCATGGCGCTGGTCGGGCTCTGCGCCGGAATCTGGTTCGCCTGGACGACGCGGACGGCCGCGGCGTGGATCATCCTCGCGTTCCAGGTGACGGCGGTCGCGGTGACGCTGGTGCAGGTGCGCGGGGCGCCGCTGGCGGCGCTGACCGCAGTCCCGGCGCTGGCCGCGATGATCGCTGCCGCCCGGCCCCGCGGACTGCTGGCGCTGGTGGTCGCCTGGTTCGGCGCGGGCGGAATCGCCTATGCGGCGCTCGGCGACCGGCTCACACCGCCAGCGCAAGCGTCCGCCCATGGTTGTACGCCCGCCGCCGCCGCCGCGCGGCTCGCTGCGCTGCCGCCTGGCCTCGTCGCCGCGCCGATCGACTTCGGGCCGGCGCTGCTCGCCACCACCCGCCACCATGTTCTCGCCGGGCCCTATCACCGTGATACCCAAGGAAATCGTGCCATGTACGACCTGTTCCTCAGCCCCTCCACCCAGGCGGAAGCGCTCGCGCGGCGATGGGGGGTCGACTATGTCGCCCTCTGCAAGGACGGCTTTGCCGAAGTCGGCGAGCGGGCGCGCAATCCCAGTTGCTCGCCGGCAGCCTGATGACGGGGCAGGTGCCGCCATGGCTCCGGCCGATATCGCCCGCGGGTTCGAACACCCGCATCTATACCCTCACGCAGCCCGCGCGACGTACGACCCAGTGAGCGATGCGCGCAGGGCGCGCGCGCGCTGGTGGGAGCGGCGCTGGTTCGCGCTGGCGGCGGTGCTGCTCAGCGCGGTGCCGCTGCTCTGGCCCGCCATCCCGCCGCTGACCGATCTGCCGGGGCATATCGGCCGCTACCGGGTGATGCTGGACGGGGACACCGCGCCGCTTGCCGCCTGGTATCGGTTCCGCTGGGTGCTGGTCGGCAACCTCGGCGTGGACCTCATCGTGCGGGTGCTGGCGCCGTGGCTGGGGCTGCTGCCGGCGGTGAAGCTGGCGGTGATCGCCACGGTGATGCTGATGAGCGCCGGCATCCTATGGCTCTCGCGGGAGGTGCATGGCCGCGTCCAGCCCTGGGCGATCGCGGCGCTGCCGCTGGTCTACAATTATGCCTTCCACTTCGGCTTCGTGAACTATCTGCTGGCGATGGCGCTGGCGCTCAATGCCTTCGCGCTATGGCTGCGGCTGGGGCGGCAGGAGCGATGGCGGCTGCGCGCGGCGCTGTTCGTCCCGCTGTCGCTGGCGATTTGGCTGGCGCATCTCGTCGGCTGGGCGATGCTGGGACTGTTCCTCGTCGCCACCGAGCTGCGCGACTGGCGGCGGTTGCCGCTCCGCCTGCTGCCGCTCGCGCCGCCCGCGGTGCTGCTGCTGCTCTGGCGGAGCGGATCGATCGGCGGGCCGAGCGGGCCGTTCTACGCCTGGAACGCCAAGCTGATCTGGATCCTCGCGGTGCTGCGCGATCGCTGGCCGGTGCTCGACCTGCTCGCGGTCGCGCTGCTGCTCGGCCTGCTCTACCATGGCTGGCGCGACCCCGCCGTGCGGGTGGAGCCGCGGCTGCACCGCGCCTTCCTGCTCGTGCTCGCCGCCTTCGTGCTGCTGCCCTTCATGCTCTTGCGCTCGGCCTATGCCGACATGCGGCTGGCGCCGTTCGCCTTCCTGCTCGGCCTGCTCGCGCTGGAGGCAAGGCCGGCGCTGGGCGAGCGCCGCCGGGCGGTGCTGGCCGGCGTGGCGCTCGCCTTCCTGCTGCTGCGCACCGGCGCGACGACCGCCAGCCTGGCGCTGTACGATCGCGACTGGCGCCACCGCCTCGTCGCGCTCGAGCAGGTGCCGCGCGGCGCCCGGCTGGTGAGTTTCGTCACCGAGCGCTGCCGCCAGCGGTGGATGCACCAGCGCCTCAACCACCTGCCGGGGCTCGCCATCGCCGAGCGGCGGGCCTTTTCCAACGACCAGTGGCGGCTGGGCAGCGGCTCGCCGCTCACCGTTCGCGCGCCCGCCGAGATGGCCGGGTTCGACAGCGATCCCTCGCAGATGGTGGTCGGCCGCCCGTGCCCGATCGAGCCCGGATATCGCACGCTGGAGGACTCGCTGGCGGCGTTGCCGCGCCAGGCCTTCGACTATGTCTGGCTGATCCACCCGCCGGTCCTCGTGCCACGCGGCACCGCCGGCATGACTCGGATCTGGACCAACGGCGAGGATGCGCTCTACAGGATCGACCATAAGCGCTTGTCGCCCGGGGCATCGCCGCACTAAAGCGGCGCGATGGATAAAGGGGTTCCGCTGCGCTGGTGGCAGACACGCTGGTTCGTACTGTTCGCCACGCTGATGGCGGCCGTGCCGCTGCTGTGGCCGGACATCCCGCCGCTCGTCGACCTTCCCGGCCATATGGGCCGCTACCGGGTGCAACTGGTCTATGACCAGGTGCCGTGGCTGCGCGAATGGTATGACTTTCGCTGGCAGCTGATGGGCAATCTGGGGGTGGACCTGCTGGTCTTCCCGATGGCCAAGATGTTCGGGCTCGAGCTGGGCGTGAAGCTGATCGTCCTGTCGATTCCGGTGATGACCGTCGCCGGCTTCCTGATGATCGCGCGCGAGGTGCATGGCCGCATCCCGGCGACGGCGCTGTTCGCCTTGCCGCTCGCCTATGCCTTCCCGTTCCATTTCGGCTTCGTCAACTTCGCGCTGTCGATGGCGATGGCGATGCTGGCGTTCGGCTGGTGGCTGCGGCTGGCGCGGCTGGGCAAGTTCCAGTTCCGCTCGATGGTGTTCGTGCCGCTTTCGGTGATCATCTGGATCACCCACACCTTCGGCTGGGGCGTGCTGGGCGTGCTCGCCTTCTCGGCCGAGTTGGTTCGCCAGCACGATCTGCGCCGCAACCGGGCGCTGCCCTGGTACAAGGACCTGAAGGACGGCTGGATCGCGCCCTTGTTCTTCGCCGGTCTGCAGTGCCTGGTGATGGCGCTACCGGCGGTGCTGATGGTGATCTGGCGCGGCGGCGAGCATGTCTCGGGCCAGACCTTCGACTGGTTCAACTGGCGCGCCAAGACCCTGTGGGTGACGCAGGTGTTCCGCGATCGCTGGCAGCTGTTCGATCTCGCCAGCGTTGGGGTGATTTTCCTGCTGATGCTCAAGGCGGTGCGCGACCCCAATATCCAGTACTCGCGCAACCTCGGCCTCTCGGCGCTGCTGCTGCTGCTCGTCTATCTCCTGCTGCCGCGGGTGGTGTTCGGATCGGCCTATGCCGACATGCGGATGGTGCCGTTCCTGATCGCGATCGCGATCCTGGCGATCCGGCCCAAGCCCGGCCTGTCGATGCGCGGCGCGACGCTGGTGGCGGTGCTCGGCCTCGCCTTCTTCCTCGCCCGCATCGGCGCGACCGCGGCCAGCTTCTACCTCTACGACAAGGCCTATGACCGCGAGCTCAAGGCGCTGGCGCATGTGCCGATCGGCGCGCGGCTGGTGAGCTTCGTCGGCGAGACCTGCTACAACGAATGGGCGATGACCCGGCTGCAGCACGTCCCCGGCCTCGCGCTGGAGCGGCGGCTGGCCTATACCAACGACCAATGGTCGATGGCTGGCGGCCAGCTGATGACGGTGCGCTACCGCGCCGCCAAGCGCTTCGCGCACGATCCGTCGGAACTGGTGACCAACGTCCAGTGCCCGCGCGAATGGTGGCGCCCGATCGCGCGCAGCCTGGCGCTCTTCCCGCGCGACGCGTTCGACTATGTCTGGCTGATCCGCCCGCCGGCGTACGACAAGCGCTACGAACAGGGGCTGATCCCCGTGTGGCGCGACGGGCCGAGCGTGCTGTACCGGGTGGACCACAATGTGCCCGGGCCGGGCCTCAACCCCGGCGACCTGCCGATCCCGCGGCCCGAGGCGGTGCTGATCCGCGAAGCCGAGGCGGCGGGCGAACTGCCGGGGAATGGCACCGCGCCGCCTTCCTAAGAACACGCCCATCCTTCCCCGCAACGGGAGGGGTTAGGGGACTATTCCGCCTTTTTGAACGGCGTCAGCTCTTCCAGATATTCCTGCTCGCGCTCCACCGCCTGCTGCTCGCGCACCAGGAAGTCGGCGACGGCGCGGCGGAAGCCGGGGTCGGGAAGGTAATGCGCCGACCAGGTCGTCACCGGCACATAGCCGCGGGCAAGCTTGTGCTCGCCCTGCGCGCCGGCCTCGACGCGGGGCAGCCCGCGTTCGATCGCGGCGTCGATCGCCTGGTAATAGCAGAGCTCGAAATGGAGGAACGGCACGTCCTCCGTGCAGCCCCAATAGCGGCCGTAGAGCGCGTCGCTCCCGATCAGGTTGAGCGCCCCGGCGATCGGCCGTCCGTCGCGCTCGGCGAGCATTAGCAGCACGCGATCGCCCAACGCCTCGCCGAGCATCGAGAAAAAGGGCCGGGTGAGATAGGGGCGGCCCCATTTGCGGCTGCCGGTGTCCTGGTAGAAGGCCCAGAAGGCATCCCAATGCGCCTCGGTGATCTCCGCGCCGGTGAGATGGCGGATGGTCAGCCCCTCGACCGCCGCGGCGCGTTCCTTGCGGATCGCCTTGCGCTTGCGGCTGGCGAGTGCGCCGAGAAAGTCGTCGAAGCGCGCATAGCCGTCATTCTGCCAGTGGAACTGGGTGCCGGTGCGGATCAGCCAGCCCGCCGCTTCGAACAGCGGGACCTGCGCTTCCTCGATAAAGGTGGCGTGGGCGGAGGAGAGGCCGTGCTGGTCCACCATCGCCTCGATCGCGGCGATCAGCGCGGGTGCCTGGGTGGCATCGCGCAGCAGCAGGCGCGGGCCGGGGACGGGCGTGAACGGCACCGCGATCTGCAGCTTGGGGTAATAGCGCCCGCCTGCGCGCTCCCAGGCATCGGCCCAGCTATGGTCAAACACATATTCGCCCTGGCTGTGGCTCTTGGCATAGGCCGGCGCGATCGCTGCGGGGGCGCCGTCCGCGCCGTCGACCACGATCGGCAGCGGCTGCCAGCCGGCCTGCGCGGTCGCCGAGCCCGAGGCTTCGAGGAGCGACAGGAAGGCATGGCTGAGAAAGGGGTTGTCGGGGCCCGCACAGGCATCCCACTGCTCCGCCGGGATCGAGGCGACGCCGTCGGCGAGGCGGGCGGTGACAGGTGGGGATCGCACGCGGGACAAGATAGTGCGTCGCGCGGTGGGTGCCAGTGGTTTGTTCCTGCCCGCTTCTTGTCCCCTTCTGCTTCTTCTTAATCCCCCGCCCGCAGGCGGGAGGGGGCGATAGGGGCGGGAG
>JAPJRE010000274.1 GCA_030824725.1 Sphingomonas sp. | reverse complement strand
GTCGTTGGGCCATTTGAGCATCGGCGATACGCCAAACGCCCGCACCGCCTCTTCCAGCGCAACGGCCGACAGCAGCGCCAGCGTCGCCGGCGACGGATCGCTCGGCCGCACGCGGACCAGTGTCGAAATGTAGCAATTGCCCGCAGGCGAGACCCAGGCACGCCCCTGCCGGCCCTTGCCGGCGGTCTGGCGTTCGGCCCGGAGCCACAGCCCTTCCCCGGCGCCCGTAAGCGCTAGGGAAAGGATGTCGGCATTGGTCGATCCCGTCTCGGCGACGGTCCGGATCACAGTGGTCAGAACAGCGCCTTCGCCGCGACCAGCGACCAAGTGCCGAGCGCACCGAACAGCACCCAGCCGATCGGCGAGATGACGACCGCGCTGATCGCGATCAGCCCGCCTTCAACCAGGTCGGTCTTGCCCGCAAAGGCAGGGGCCGGCTCGTCGAAGTACATCGTCTTGACGATCTTGAGGTAATAGAAGGCACCGATCGTCGACGCCGCGGCACCCACCGTGGCGAAGGCGATCAGGCCCGAATGCATCGCGGCGATGAACACGCCCAGCTTGGCGAAGAAGCCGAGCAGCGGCGGGATGCCCGCGAGGCTGAACATGAAGATTGCCAGCGCCAGCGCCAGGCCCGGCCGCGTGCGCGACATGCCCGAGAGGCTGGCGATGGTCTCGACCTGCTCGCCCTGGTCGTCGCGCATCTGCAGCACCACCAGGAAGCTGCCGATCGTCATCACGACATAGATCGCCATGTAGACGAGCACGCTCGCCACGCCTTCCTCGCCGCCGGCAGCAAGGCCGATCAGCGCGAAGCCGACATTGTTGATCGACGAGTACGCGAGCAGGCGCTTGATATTGGTCTGGCCGATCGCCGCCACCGCACCGAAGATGATCGAGGCGAGCGAGGCGAAGATCACGATCTGGCGCCATTCGAGGATCGCAGGCCCCATCGCGTCGACCGCAACGCGCACCGCCATCGCCACCGCCGCCACCTTGGGCGCCGAGGCGAAGTACGCGGTGACCGGGGTCGGCGCGCCTTCATACACGTCCGGCGTCCACATGTGGAACGGCACGGCCGAAATCTTGAAGGCGAGACCCGCGAACACGAACACCAGGCCGAACAGCAGACCGGTATGCTGGCTGCCGGTCGCACCGGCGCTGTAGGCGTCGGCGATGCCGTCGAACAGCGTCGTGCCGGCAAATCCGTACACCAGGCTGATGCCGTAGAGCAGGATGCCCGAGGCGAGCGCGCCGAGTACGAAATATTTCAGGCCCGCTTCCGCCGAGCGCGTGTCCCGCCGCATGAAGCTGGCGAGGATGTACGCCGAAAGGCTCTGCAGCTCGAGGCCGACATAGAGGCTCAGCAGGTCGCCCGCCGACACCATCATGCCCATGCCCACCGTCGAGAGCAGGATCAGCACCGGATATTCCGGACGCAGATCCTCGCCCGAGGTGCGCTGGAAGAACTTCGGCGCGACGAGGATCGACACCGCCGCGGCGGCATAGATCACCACCTTGGCGAAGGTCGCGAACGCGTCCGCGCGGTAGAGGCCGCCGAACGCGCTGCCGCCCGTCGAGGACGGACCCGCCAGCGCGATGCCGGCACCGGCGAGCAGCGCCACCGAGGCCCAGCTCACCAGCTTGGTCGATGCCTGGCCACCCCAGGCGGCGACCAGCATCAGGACGATCGAGCCGGCCGCGAGCACCAGCTCGGGCAGCGTCATGAGGAGTTGCGTGGAATAGGACATCAGTGCGCCCCCTCGTGCGCGGAGGCTTCATGGGCGGGTGCCGCCTGCGGCGAACCCGGCGTGGGCTTGGAGTCGCTGATCGACGCGGTGTGCGCGGCGCTGTCGAGGCGCTGCGTCAGCCGCGCGACGTCGGCGCGCATCGGTGCGGTGAAGCTGGTCGGATACACGCCCATCCACAGCACCACGGCGGCGAGTGCCGCGAGCATCGCGACTTCGCGACCGTCGAGGTCCGGCATCGCCTTCACATCGTCCTTGGTCAGGTCGCCCCACACCACCCGACGGAACAGGTAGAGCATATAGGCGGCGCCGAGGATGATGCCGGTGGTGCCGATCAGCGCGGTTGCGGTCGAGACCTGGTACACGCCGGCGAGGCTGAAGAATTCGCCGACGAAGTTGCTGGTGCCCGGCAGGCCGATCGAGGCCATGGTGAACAGCAGGAACAGCACCGCATAGCGCGGCATGTTGATCGCCAGGCCGCCATAGCGGTCGATCTCGCGGGTGTGCAGGCGATCATAGATGATGCCGACGCACAGGAAGAGCGCGCCCGAGACCACGCCGTGGCCCAGCATCACCATCATCGCCCCGTCGATGCCGTTCGCGTTGAAGGCGAACAGACCCATGGTGACGATTGCCATGTGCGCGACCGACGAATAGGCGATCAGCTTCTTCATGTCGCTCTGCACGAGCGCGACAAGCGAGGTGTAGACCACCGCGACGCACGACAGGCCGAAGACGACCCACATGAACTGCACCGACGCGACCGGGAACATCGGCAGCGAGAAGCGCAGGAAGCCATAGCCGCCGAGCTTCAGCAGCACGCCCGCCAGGATGACCGAGCCTGCGGTCGGTGCCTGGACGTGCGCGTCGGGAAGCCAGGTGTGGACCGGCCACATCGGCATCTTCACCGCGAACGAGGCGAAGAAGGCGAGCCACAGCCAGGTCTGCCAGCTGGCCGGGAAATCATAGGCCATCAGGTAGGGGATCGACGTCGTGCCGGTGGTCAGCACCATCGCGATCATCGCGATGAGCATCAGCAGCGAGCCGAGCAGCGTGTACAGGAAGAACTTGTACGACGCGTAGATGCGGTTCACGCCGCCCCAGATGCCGATGATCAGGTACATCGGGATCAGGCCGCCTTCGAAGAAGACGTAGAACAGGAACAGGTCCTGCGCGGCGAAGGTGCCGATCATCAGCACTTCGGTCGCGAGGAACGCCGCCATATATTCCGGCACGCGCTTGGTGACCGAGAGCCAGCTGGCCCCGATGCAGATCGGCATCAGGAACAGCGACAGCTCGATCAGCAGGAAGGCGAAGCCGTCGATACCGAGCGCCCAGGAGAACTCGACGCCGCCCATCTTGAACAGCGTGACATGCTCGACGAACTGCCATTGCGGGGCACCGTCGCCATGCTGGAACTGCGTCCACAGATAGGCGCCGAGCGCCAGGTTGACGAGCGTCGCGAGGAGCGCCGTCCAGCGGGCGCCCTGGGCGCCCACGAACAGGCAGAGCACTGCGGCAACCGCAGGCACCGCAAGCAGGACGGAAAGGATCGGAAAGCCGGTCATTTGTCCATCACCTCGCAATGACCCAGGTGAGCGCGGCCGTGAGCCCGATCAGCATGACGAAGGCATAGGTGTAGAGATACCCCGATTGCAGCTTGACGGCCCCGAAGCTTCCGAACTGCACCAGGCGCGCCGCGCCATTGGGGCCGAACCGGTCGATCGTCTGCTCGTCGCCGCGCTTCCAGAACAGCCGCCCGATGGCGAATGCGGGACGCACGAAGAGCAGATTGTAGAGCTCGTCGAAATACCACTTGTTGAGCAGGAACAGATACAGCGGACGCACCTGCTCGGCGAAGGCCGCCGGGAAGCCCGGCGAAACGATATACGCGAAGATCGCGGTGCCCAGGCCCAGCAGCATCGCCACCGTGGCCGAGAGCTTCACCCACACCGGCACTTCATGCATCGCGTGCATCAGATGCTCGTTGAAGGCCAGCGCGCCGTGCCAATAGGTCTCGCCCGCGGTCGGCTCGATGAACGCGCCGTGGAAGACGAAGCCGGCCAGCACTGCACCGATCGACAGCAGGATCAGCGGGATCAGCATGACCAGCGGGCTCTCGTGCGGGTGATAGCCCGCCGTGCCGTCGCCGTGATCGTGCGCGTGATGATGGTCATGGCCGTGCGCGTCGTGCGCGGCATGGCCATGATCGTCATGCGCGTGATCGTCATGGCCGTGGCCGTGCGCGTCGTGCACCGCGTGCTGGATATGCTCGGAAGCGGCCCAGCGCGGCTTGCCGTGGAAGGTGAGGAACACCACGCGCCACGAGTAGAAGCTCGTCAGCAGCGCGACGACCACGCCGACCCAGAACACGCCGGTGTTGCCCGAAGCGAAGGCCGCCTCGATGATCGCATCCTTCGAGTGGAAGCCGGCGAAGCCGAACGCCACCGGATTGCCGAACAGCGCAGGGATGCCGACGCCGGTGATCGCGAGCGTGCCCGCCATCATCGCCGTGTAGGTCAGCGGGATCTTCTTCCAGAGGCCGCCATAGTAACGCATGTCCTGCTCGTGGTGCATCGCATGGATCACCGAGCCGGCGCCGAGGAACAGCAGCGCCTTGAAGAAGGCGTGCGTGAACAGGTGGAACATCGCCGCGCCGTACGCGCCGACGCCCGCCGCGAAGAACATGTAGCCGAGCTGCGAACAGGTCGAATAGGCGATCACGCGCTTGATGTCGGTCTGCGTCGTGCCGACGGTGGCGGCGAAGAAGCAGGTTGCCGCGCCGATCACCATCACGACGTGCATCGCGACCGCGCTCTGCTCGAACAGCGGCGACATGCGGCAGACCATGAACACGCCCGCGGTCACCATGGTGGCGGCGTGGATCAGCGCCGACACCGGGGTCGGGCCTTCCATCGCGTCCGGCAACCAGGTGTGCAGGCCGAGCTGGGCGGACTTGCCCATCGCACCGACGAACAGCAGCAGGCAGAGCACGGTGATCGTGTCGAAGCGATAGCCGAGGAAGCCGATCGTCGAACCCGCGTAGTTCGGCGCCGCCGCCAGGATCGTCGGAATGTCGACGGTGCCGAACACCAGGAACACGCCGAAGATGCCGAGCATGAAGCCGAGGTCGCCGACGCGGTTGACCACGAAGGCCTTGATCGCGGCGGCATTGGCGCTGGGCTTGCGGAACCAGAAGCCGATCAGCAGGTAGGACGCGAGACCCACGCCTTCCCAGCCGAAGAACATCTGCACCAGGTTGTTCGCGGTCACGAGCATCAGCATCGCGAAGGTGAACAGCGAGAGATAGGCGAAGAAGCGCGGCTGGTCCGGCTCCTCGCTCATATAGCCCCAGCTATAGAGGTGGACGAGCGCCGAGACGCTGGTGACCACCACGAGCATCACCGCGGTCAGCGCGTCGACGCGCAGTTCCCAGGCGAAGCTCATCGTGCCCGAGGTCATCCAGTGCAGCACCGGGGTGACGCTCGGCGCGGCACTGCCGCTCAGGTAGGAGAGGAAGATCGGCCAGGACAGGCCGCACGCTACGAACAGCGAGCCCGTGGTGACGATCTTGGGCAGCGCGGCGAACGACTTGTTCACGAGCCCCGCAACGGCTGCCGCAAGGAGCGGCAGGAATGTGATGATCAGAATGGACGACATCAGCCCTTCATCCGATTGACGTCGTCGACCGAAATCGTGCCGCGACCGCGGAAATAGATGACCAGGATCGCAAGGCCGATCGCGGCCTCACCGGCGGCGACGGTCAGCACGAACATCGCGAACACCTGGCCGACCAGATCGCCGAGGAACGACGAGAAGGCGACGAGATTGAGGTTCACCGCCAGAAGGATCAGCTCGATCGCCATCAGAATGACGATCAGGTTCTTCCGGTTCATGAAGATGCCGAGCACCCCCATGGTGAACAGGATGGCCG
>JAPJRE010000273.1 GCA_030824725.1 Sphingomonas sp. | reverse complement strand
ATCGCGACAAGGCGACCGCCGGGTGCCAGACGGTTCCATGCCGACCTGAGGTGGCGCGAGCCGGTGCGACTATCGCGCCCTCGCTCGATGCCGTGCGAATAGGGAGGATTCATCAAGACGACGCTCGGAATGATGGCTGGATCGAGCAGCTCGTCGATCAGTTCGGCGTCATGGCCGGTCACTCGGGCCGCAGGGAACAAGGCGCTCAGGCAGTCGCGGCGCAGCGGCGAGATTTCGTTGAGGGCAAGGCGCGAGTCGGCCTTAGCGGCCCAGACCGCGAGCATGCCCGTTCCGGCCGAGGGTTCCAGCACAGGCTCGTCAGTGGCCAGCGCGCA
The DNA here is from genome assembly GCA_030824725.1 of Sphingomonas sp. Taxonomy (GTDB): domain Bacteria; phylum Pseudomonadota; class Alphaproteobacteria; order Sphingomonadales; family Sphingomonadaceae; genus Sphingomonas. The sequence continues at coordinate 5,420 of JAPJRE010000273.1, read as the reverse complement.
GGCTCGAGCAGCAAGCCAGGCAAGGCGCGGCGGCGTCGCAAACTGCTGCCATTCGATCTGCTCGTCGCTGCGATTGGTCTGGGTCGGCAGTCGGGCATCGACGGAGCAGAAGAACCGTTCCGCCTCGTCGATCGACGCCGAGAGCAGGATCTGATCCGCTGCTCGCAGGTATTGAACCTGTGCCAGCTCGATAGCTGCATGGGCGTCACGAACTGACCAACGCCCGAGAGCATCGCTCCCCCCGAAGTGCTCTGTCATGATGCGCGCGACGTCGCTGCGTGAAAGCGCGCGGCCTGCCTCCAACTCGGATGCCATGGTCTGGGCCGCCATCACAACGATGGGCGGTGACGGTTCATCGAATGCAAAGGCGAGGGAAGAATTTGACATGGGAACCTCCTGACGAGGTCCTGCGGCGGGCAGGCCTCAATCAGCCGAAGGCTCCCTCCCCTCTTCCCGATGGTTCAGGTTTTCGGGCAAGCCGCGACTGCAGCTCATCGTTCCAGTCAAAACCGGGTGAGGTTGGCACTCGTGAGTGAATGATACGATCAGGCATAGCGTAGGCCTTGAGCGCGCGCTCCTCGGCGAGAGCGCCTCCGGCGTCATTGTCGATGAACAAGTAGAGTTCGTGCACGCTCTCCGGGATTGAGACGTGACCGAACCGCTCGTTTCCAAGCGTCGCCCAGCAGGGGATCCCAAAGAGCTGCATGGCTGAGAGGGCGCTCTCGATCCCTTCGGCAAGGCCCAGCCTCCCTTGCACCGGGGGAGCAACTCTGACGGCACCAAAGCCGAGACTGCCAAGCGCACGCTTGGGTCGCTCGAAGCTGGCCAGCTTGCCAATCGCCACATCGAGAAATGTCCTATGTACTGCGATAACGCCAATGTCAGTCGTGACTGCGGCCAGCATCGCAGGGAGAAACTTAACTGCCCCGCGTGGCCCGAGCGGCGTACGTTCAAGGTAGCGGAACTGGTCAGATGCGCGCTGGAGACCGCGCTGTCCGAGATATCGTTCGACCGGGCTGTCGGAGATCGCCGAAGCCGATTGCCACAAGCGTCGCGCATTGGGACTGAAGTCACTCTGATTTTGCCGATCAGCTGTTCCAGGCCCAGAACCATCAAAGAGCTCTCGGCTGCGAACGCCCTGGCGATCCAATGCAGCAATGACGTCCTCATTCGAACATCCGGCGAAGCAATGGAACAGGATGGCCTTTCGCCCCAAGGTCACGCTGAGCGACGGTGTGCGGTCGTCGTGGGCAGGACAGCAGCACATGCCCTTGCCCTGGCGCCATGTTCCCTTGAGGCGTTCGACAATCACGCGGGCACGGCGTTCGAGTTGATGACTTTTCTCTAGCTGGGGCATCGACCTACTCCGGTTGAGGTGCCCTCCCCGTGCAGCCTCCGCTCTGCACCAGCGCCAAAGCATTTTCCTACATCGTTTGTTCTTTATATGTTCTCACTCGATTCGGCTATAGAAGGATCGAGAAATGACAATAAAAGCTCTCTTGATCGGTGGCATTGCCATCGCATCAGCCATGCCTGCCAATGCCCAAGAACTGCCATTGCCAGATTTACCAGAGCAACATGCCGGTCCTTCAGGCGGCTTTCGGATTGCCGAAGCATCGAACGGATTTCAGTTGGTCGAGCATGGGTTCTGGCAATCCGCGCAAGCCGCCCCAGCACCAAGTTCGAGCGTTGCAGAAAATGGACGGGTCAACCTGCCGCACAGATACGAGCCCAAGGCCAAAACTGCCCCATCCGGGTTTCGGCGGGCGAGCTACCTGCCCCACGTTTATGCGGCCGAAGCGAAGTATTCATTGCCTACCGGCCTGCTCGACGCGCTCGTCTGGACGGAATCCCGCTATAACCCCCTTGCTGTCAGCCCGGCAGGCGCTGCGGGCCTTGGCCAGCTGATGCCAGCAACGGCAAAGGAACTTGGCGTCTTCAATCGATTTGACCCCATGGCCAATATCTTCGGCGCGGCGCGGTATCTGAGGCAGATGCTCGACAGGTTCGGCGTGGTTCACCTCGCTGTCGCAGCCTACAATGCCGGTCCAGGTGCAGTCGAACGCGCGGGCGGTATACCGCGGAATGGCGAGACGCCCGGATATGTCCGCGACGTCCTTCGCCATTGGCGCTTTTAGCGGTCTATTCCCAAGTTAGCCGAAACCGAATCAATCGACGGATTGTTGCCGGGCTGGACCATGTCGCAGGCAAGCGACTGCACGGGAGTTTAGCCGCTTTTGGCCTCGGCCGGGTACTTGGCTACAATCTGCATTACCTCCTTACCCCACAACGCCAACGCCTCGCGCTTCTCGTTGGTATACTGGTGTCGGTGATAGACCCCCGCCACACCGGCCATAGCTGATCCTGACTGGTGATTGAGGACCGCCTCAGAAACCACCAGAGGTATGCCGAGACGCTGGAGGCCAGTTGCCACCGTCCGCCGAATGTCATGCATTGTGAAGTGACCGGCTTCGTAGCCGAGCTTCTCGTCCACGCTTGCTCTGATCCGCTTCCATGCTTTCGAGAGGCCGCTAACGCTGTTCGTGCTGGTGACCTTCGATGCCAACAGAATCTGGGATTGCTTGTGAGCGTCGTCAGGGTCGATCCCTGCGGCCATGAATACCTCTGTGACGACTGCAAGAGCCTGCGCGGACAGCGGCACCACATTCGCTTTGCCATTTTTCGCTCGGTCGCCTGGGACGGTCCAGACCTTCGCCTTGAAATCGAACTCGTCACAAGCTGCATCGAGCACTTCTCCCCGGCGTTGAGCCGTAAGGACAAGCATCTGCACAAGGTGACCGAACGGATAGCCATCCTCGACCGCAGATTGCCATAGCGCCGCGAGTTCTCGGTCGCTGAGTACGCGATCACGAGGTTCATTCCGCTTCGGACGCCACGCGTCCCGGCAGGGATTAGCAGGCATATGCTCGAGTCTGGTGAGTGCCCACGTGTAGAAGGTCGAAAGATGGCGATAGACGATCCGCGCCATCGTCAGGGTTTCCTTGCCCCGCTCGAATGCGATCTTCTCAACAAAGCGGCTCACGTCACCTCGGGTAATGGAGTCCGCGAGGCGGTCTCCCAGCTCGGGCTCAATGTACTTTCGGAAGACCCGATCGAACTCCCTCGCGCTGCGCTTTTTGCCCTCGATCTGCTGGGACAGATACGTCTCGTAGAGCTCGGCAACCGTACCGGCGCCCTTTGACCCCTTCCTCTTAGCACCCGGCTTCCTGGCAATGCTCTTGCCCTGCTCGACATCGACAAGCAGATCGCGCGCCTTCTTACGCGCATGGGCGAGGGTAAAACTCGGACCATGGCGTCCGATGGTCACATTCAACCACTTGCCCTGAACCCGCTTGCGCAGAATGTACGTCTTGATACCACTGGCGCCCATGCGGAGCCTCAGGCCGGGGACGATACCATCGGCCAGCTCAATCTGACCAGCCGCCGGCGCCTTGAGTCCTGCGATCTTCGCGTCCGTCAAACCTACTTTGTTCGCCATATGTGCCTGCTACCTTAGGTAGCTTTTTGTAGTGGATACTGGCGAACATTTCAAGAACAATGCGGACTATGAATCGCTGATTTCCGCCATTTTTGGACACATGCGGACGCGCTAGGACCCTCTGATCATGGCTCTTAATCAGCGGGTCCTTGGTTCGAGCCCAAGTGTGTCCACCATCCTGCGCCTGTCGCTTGATCGTCACCGTCTGGCCAGGCGCGCCGCCCCGGGTGCGAAATCGATCCGGGCCCGCTCGTCGATCCGGCCGTCGCGCACCTCCCCTTCCACCAGTTCATAGCCCATCAGCGCGAAAACTCGGTCGCGCAGGAAGATCGGCCGCGCATTGCCATACCAGTCGACACAGGAGGCCGTGCAGCCATCGTCGCGCGCCTCCCGCGGCTTCGCGGCCAGTTCGCCGGCTGTCGTCAGCCCCCGGGCATCGCGCCGGAGAAACGCGATCGCGGAGCCGGTCCCGAAGAAGCGGGCCAGCGCCGTATCGCGCAGCGCGCGCGTGACCGGCAGCCCCAGCATGCCGGAGGCGCCGTCCGCGCTCGACGGATCGGGGCGGTAGAAGAATGCCTGGCTGCGGCTCTCGCCCTGCTGCGCGGCGGGCAGGAAACTCGTATCACCCAGCCGTGGCGCGCCGCCCAAGGCGATCGCGCTGAACCCCAGCCGCCCCCGGGAATCGCCGCCGATCGCGACGGCATCGCTGCCCATCAGATCGAGCCGCTCGACGGCGTGCGGCACGGGAATCCGCGTGATCCTGCCCCCATCGCGCGGCACGGCATAGACGGGCACGGCATTTTGGCCCGTCTCGAGCGCACCGCCGCTGTAGAGCAGATAGCCGCCGGCGAACCGGTTCTGGAACGTCCAGCTTGCCTGCACCGCGGGCAGCGCGCGATAGGCGCTCGCGGGCAGGCGATACGCGCCATCGCCGAAGGCGGCGAGCGGCACGGTGAGGAGCGCCGCCGCACCCTCGCTTCGCTCCGGACCCCACATCGCATCGCCGGCACTGTCGGCGCGAACCAACACCTGCAGCCGCCCCGCCTTGGTATCTTCCGCGAAGGAGAACTGGTCGACCGGCCCACCCCAGGCCTGCACCGCGCTCGGCGCCGAACCATCGAACGGCAGCCGGTAGAGATAGGCTGCGCTGCCTTCACGACTCTCCGACAGCCCGCTGGTCCAGACATAGACCGCCGCGCCGGAGACGTAGAAGTTGCGCGAATAGGTGCCGAGGACGGCCGTCGCCGTGCACTGCATCTGCGGCGCGAGCAGATCGCATTGCGTCACCGTATGGATGGTCGAGATGCCCGGGTCCGCGTGGCGCCGCAGCCGCTCCGGTACATAGAGTCGCGTCGCGGTAAGGATGCGGGTGTAGGGCGCATCGCGCTTGCCCGTCCAATGCCGCATCGCCGGCAAGCCCGCCAGCGGGTCGCGGTCCTCGATATATTGCGGTGCGTACAGGACAAGCTTGGAGCCGATGCGCCGCGAGGCGTAGTTGCTCGACGAATAATAGTCGTTCGAGCGCAGATTGTAGCTGTCCTCATAGCGCAGGCGGCCGCCGGGCAGGATCCGGAACCGATTGACTTCGCTGCCGCGCTGATAGTCAAAGCCGATCACGACGATGCGATCGCCATGGACCAACAGTTCGTCGTACCAGCCGGTGCCGGGAGTATCCGGCGGAAAGGCATTGATATGGTCCACCGACCGCATCCCGCCGCCGGCGAGCGACACGGTGAACAGCCGCCCGCGCCGGAGCACGACGAGATACTCGCCGGCAAGCTTGACGATGCCGCCCTCGTCGACACCGCGTTCCTGGGTGTTGGTGATCGAGTCCCCGGGGATCGAGGGCGCCGCAGCCGGCTCGCTGACCGCCGGCGCCTCCACCTCATATAGCGCGCTCGGCAGCGGAACTTGCTTGGGG
>JAPJRE010000272.1 GCA_030824725.1 Sphingomonas sp. | reverse complement strand
CCAAGGTGATGAACGCTGACCGAGTCGACCTGTAAGGGATCGGCCGAATCCCCTCGCCGCCCGTCGCGGGGGCGAGGGGATCGAGGTTGGCCCGCTCGCACGATCTGCTAGGGAGCGCGGGAATTTCCCGCGTTCCAGGAGCCTGCCATGTCGACCGTCCCCCCCAAGCCCGGCTGGACGCTGGTGATCCACGGCGGCGCAGGCAGCATGAAGCGGGGGATGCTTCCCCCCGAGCAGGAAGCGGGTGCGCAGGCCGGGCTTAACGCCGCGCTGGATGCGGGCGCGGCGGTGCTGGCGGCCGGCGGCTCGGCCGTGTCGGCCGTGCAGGCCGCCGTGCAGGTGCTGGAGGACGACCCCCATTTCAATGCCGGCCGCGGATCGGTGTTCACCTGGGAAGGCGGGCACACGCTCGACGCGGCGATCATGGACGGCGGCACGCGCGCGGCCGGGGCGGTGGCGGGCGTGACCACCACCCGCCATCCGGTCGCGCTGGCGCGCGCGGTGATGGAGAAGAGCCGGCACGTCCTGCTCGCCGGCGACGGCGCGGACCAGTTCGCCCGCGAACAGGCACTGGAGCAGGTCGACAATGGCTGGTTCGGCACCGAGGAACGCCGCCGGCAGCTCGACTGGATGAAGGCCGATGCCGCGCATGGCGGCTTCGATGTCGACATGAAATACGGCACCGTCGGCGCGGTGGCGATGGATGCGAACGGCCATGTCGCGGCGGCGACCTCCACCGGGGGGCTCACCGGCAAGCGCTGGGGGCGGATTGGCGATTCGCCGCTGATCGGGGCGGGCACCTATGCCGACGACCGCGCCTGTGCGGTGTCCGCCACCGGATCGGGCGAGTTCTTCATCCGCGAGGGCGTCGCACACGAGATCTGCGCCCGCATGCGGTTCAAGGGCGAGACCGCGAAGCAGGCCGCCGACGTGGTGATGGCCGATGTGAAGGCGATGGGCGGCGTGGGCGGCGTGATCCTCGTTTCGCCCACCGGCGAGCTCGACTGGAGCTTCACCACCCCCGGCATGTACCGCGCCAGAGCATCGGCCGCGGGAGCGCGGCTGGTGGCGATCTACGAGGACGCGCGAGACTGACCGAAACCCCTTGCCGGGCGGACATTCGCGAGCAACAATGTTGCCTGATCGGGGCTGTTTCTTGCTCGTGAACATCACATAAAGGGGCCGTCACACCATGGTTCGTGCCATCTCGCTTGCCAGCCTGTTGCTGGCCACTGCCGCGCCTGCGCTTGCGCAGAATTCGATGCCGCAGCCGGTGCCCATCGTCGACACCATCCCGGCGGCGCGCGACGTGGCCTATCCCGGCACGCTGAAGATTGATGTGGACGCGACCGATACGGTGCGCGGCATCTTCCGGGTGCGCGAGACGATTCCCGTCGCCAAGGCCGGTCGCCTGACGCTGCTCTTCCCCGAATGGCTGCCCGGCAAGCATGGGCCCCGCGGCGAGATCGAGAAGCTGGCGGGCCTGCAGATCAAGGCGAACGGCAAGCGCATCCCGTGGACGCGCGACATGGTCGACGTGTTCGCCTTCCATGTCGACGTGCCGGCGGGCGCCAAGACGATCGAGGCCGAGTTCCAGTTCGTCTCCGCGACCGACGGCAACCAGGGCCGCATCGTGATGACGCCCGAGATGATGAGCGTGCAGTTCAACTCGCTCAGCCTCTATCCGGCCGGCTATTTCACCCGCCGCATCCCCATCCAGGCGACGGTGAAATACCCCGAGGGCTGGACCGCCGCCGGCGCCGTGCCCGCCAAGGTGACCGGCTCGACCTATGCCTATGATACCACCAGCTACGAGATCCTGATGGATTCGCCGGTGATCGCTGGCCGCTATTATCGCAAGTTCCCGCTCAGCGAGCGCGTGACGCTCGACGTCGTCGCGGACAGCGCCGAGGAACTGGAAGCCAAGCCCGAGCAGATCGAGGCGCACAAAAGGCTGGTCGAGCAGGCGGTGAAGACCTTCGGCGCCCAGCATTATGATCACTATCATTTCCTGCTGTCGATCAGCGACAGGCTGGGCGGGATCGGCCTCGAGCATCATCGCAGCTCGGAAAACGGCGTGAGCCCCGGCTATTTCACCAAGTGGGGCGAACAGGCGGGCAGCCGCAACCTGCTGCCGCACGAATATACCCATAGCTGGGACGGCAAATATCGCCGCGGCGCCGAGCTGTGGACGCCCGATTTCCGCGTGCCGATGCGCGACCAGTCGCTGTGGGTGTATGAAGGGCAGACCCAGTTCTGGGGCTATGTGTTCCAGGCGCGCTCGGGCCTCGTCTCCAAGGAAGAGACGCTGGAAGGCTATGCCAACATCATGGCGAGCCTCGACAACCGCGCCGGTCGCCAGTGGCGCCCGCTGATCGACACCACCAACGATCCGATCATCACCGCCCGCGCGCCCAAGGGCTGGACCAGCTGGCAGCGTAGCGAGGACTATTACAACGAGGGCCTGCTGGTGTGGATGGAGGTCGATTCGATCCTCCGCGAGCAGAGCAAGGGCACCAAGTCGATCGACGACTTCGCCCGCGCCTTCTTCGGCGGCCGCGACGGCGATTATGGCGAGGTGACCTACAGCTTCGACGACGTGGTGAAGACGCTGGAGGGCATCCAGCCCTATGACTGGCGCAAGCTGCTCACCGCGCGGCTGCACGACGTGTCCGATCGCGCGCCGCTCGCCGGCTTCGCGCGCAACGGCTACAAGCTCGTCTATACCGAGGTGCCGAACAAGATGAGCCGGCCGGGTACCGCCGACCTCAGCTATTCGCTGGGCCTCGCGGTCGGCAAGCGCGGCATCGTCGGCGTGATGTGGGACGGTCCGGCGTTCAAGGCGGGCATCACCGTCGCCGACGAGATCGTCGCGGTGAACGGCCGCGCCTATGCGGTCGACGCGCTGATCGAGGCGGTGAAGAACGCCAAGGGCACCAAGGCACCGATTCGGCTCACCCTGAAGCGGGACGATAGTTACCGAGAGGTTAGCATCGACTATCATGACGGGCTGCGCTATCCGCATCTGGTCAAGACGGTCGAAGGAGAGGCTGGCCTCGACAAGCTGCTGCAAGCCCGCTGAGACGGGAGCAGTCGCCAACCAAGGTTTAGAGACACTATGCGCATCGATCTGATTCCCATTGGCGATGATCCGCCGAACAACCTGAACGTCATCATCGAAGTGCCGGTCGGCGGTGAGCCGGTGAAGTATGAGTTCGACAAGGCCAGCGGCGCGCTGTTCGTCGATCGCATCCTGCACACGCCGATGCGCTATCCGGCGAACTATGGCTTCGTGCCGCACACGCTGTCGCCCGACGGCGACCCGCTCGACGCGCTCGTCATCGCCCGCTCGCCCTTCGTGCCGGGCTGCGTGGTGCGTGCGCGCCCGATCGCGGTGCTGAAGCTGGAAGACGAAGCCGGCGGCGACGAGAAGCTGGTCTGCGTGCCGGTCGACAGCACCTTCCCCTATTATGCGGACGTGGGCGAGCGCACCGACCTGCCGACGATCGTGCTCCAGCAGATCGAGCATTTCTTCACCCACTATAAGGACCTCGAGTCCGAGAAGTGGGTGCGGATCGGCAATTGGGGCGATGCCGCCGAGGCGCGCCAGATCGTGCTCGAGGCGATCGAGGCCGCCAAGAAGGCCAAGGCGGCCTGAGCCAGAAAGTGCGGCGGCGCGGGGCCCGACCCCGGGGGGTCGGCAATGTCCTCGCGCCGCCGCGTTTCCTTGCCTTTGCCGCGACCACGATCGCGGCGGGGTTCCTGCTGGTCCCGCATGTCGGCATCCGCGCCGGGGCGATGCTCGCCTTCGACATCGGCGCCGCGCTGTTCCTCGCGCTGTGCGTGCCGATGCTGCGCCACCAGTCCGATGCGATGCGGCGCTCGGCCTGCAACAATGATGCGAACCGGCTGGTGCTGCTCGGCATCACCGGCGCCGTCACCGTCATCATCCTGATCGCGATCGCCAGCGAGCTGATGGAGCGCAAGGCGCCGCAGCCCGCGCAGCTGGCGCTGATCATCGGCACGCTCGCGCTCAGCTGGACCTTCAGCAACGCGGTCTATGCGCTGCACTATGCGCACCTGTTCTACAGCGAGGCGCCGGGCGGGCGCGACAAGGGCGGGCTCGATTTCCCCAAGACCCCCGAGCCCAACTACTGGGATTTCCTCTATTTCGCCTTCTGCCTGGGCATGACCTTCCAGACCAGCGACGTCTCGATCGAGACGCGGCAGCTGCGCCGGGTGGTGACGCTGCACTGCCTCGCCGCCTTCGTGTTCAACCTGGGCGTGGTGGCCTTCACGATCAACGTGCTCGGCGGCAGCTGAGCGCGCGGGCCTGCGGGCCCGCGCCCGCGAAGGCCGGCAGAGGCCTGCCTATTGGCGTAGCGAGCGTATCCTCCCCCGCCAGGGCGAGGGTACGCTTGGCGGGCAGCGCGGTCCGTGGTCAGCGCCTCGGACGTCCATAACGAAAAAGGCCCGCCTCCTCATCGGAAGCGGGCATTTTCCATGCCGGTTTGCCGTCGCCTCAGGCGGCGGGCGCCTCGGCCTCGTCGCTCTTTGCGGTGCGGCGACGGCGGGGCTTCTTCGGTGCTTCTTCGTCCTCGGCCGGGGCGGCGTCGGTGCCGATCGCGGGCGGGAGGATCGCGGCGTCGATGCCGTGCGACGCTTCGGCCTCGACCGGCGCCTCGCGACGCGGGCGACCGCGGCGGCGGGGTGCCTCGGCGACCTGCTCGGCCACCGGCGCTTCTACCGGCGCGCTGGCTTCGACCGGTGCGGCTTCGACGGCATGGCCATTGGCCTGCCCGTTCGATGCACCGTTGGCGCGCTCGCGGCGGTCCTCGCGATAATTGCGCTGCTCGCGACCTTCGCGGGGCTCACGGGCTTCGCGCGGCTCGCGCTCGGCACGCTGCTCGCGATCGCCGCGCGGTTCGCGGGCTTCGCGCTCGTAGCGGGGTTCGCGTTCGCGACGGGGCTGCTGCTGCTGACGAGGGGCGTCGCCCTCGTCCTCGCGGCCGGCTTCGCCTTCCATCTCGAACTCTTCCTCGTCGCCGTCGAAGTCCTCGCGCTGGCGGCGCTGCTGGTTCTGCTCTTCGAAGCGCGAGCGATTCTCGTTCAGAACGCGGAAATAATGATCGGCGAACTGCAGATAATATTCGGCGTTGACCCGATCGCCCTGCATCTGCGCATCGCGCGCCAAGTTCTTGTATTTCTCAAGCAACTGGGCGGCGTTACCACGGGCGCGGTTATCGATCCGACTACCATTGCCCTGATTGTTCGAGCTTCCGCCCTGGCGCTGTTGCTGGCCGCCCCGACCGCGACGGCGGCCGGCCTGACGATTGTTCATCAAGGTCTCGTTGTCCTGTCTTTACAAAGCCGTCCGTCGATTCATCGAGGTTCCGGATGCAGGGTTACATTCGCGGGGGGTTCCGGGGGTACCCAGAACCATCCGCTTGCCACGGCCGCCGGACTGCAGCGGCACACATGACCATGGAGTCGGGCCTCAGCCCTTTGTCTCAACAACTTGGTTGAAGGTGCCTCGCCCCGGCCTTCTTCTAGCCGCTGGCGTACCAATCTCCAAGCAGAAATATGTGACGTTTGCGCGTAGTTTCAAGTCAGCCGGACCACGCGCGGTCGTCCACCCATGTCCTTATAGACGCTTGAAGACAGGCCGTGTTCCTGAGCGAGCAAAGAAACCGGGTCGGCTTGCGTCCATCCGATTTCGATCACGGCCGCGCCGCGCGGGGCGAGCAGGGCGGGGAGGGC
>JAPJRE010000271.1 GCA_030824725.1 Sphingomonas sp. | reverse complement strand
TTCTATAGCTTGTTGAAGGTGCCGACATGGCCGTCCCTAAGAGAAAGACCTCGCCGTCGAAGCGCGGCATGCGTCGGTCGCACGATTCGCTGACCGTCGAATCGTTCCAGGAGTGCCCGAACTGCGGCGAACTCAAGCGTCCGCACAACCTGTGCAACGCGTGCGGCCACTATAACGGCCGCGAAATCGTTTCGGTCGAGGGCTGAACGACGTTTCGCAACGAGGGCCGCAACGGGGGGTTGCCGGTATGACTGTTCCCTCGCGGATCGCCGTCGATGCAATGGGCGGCGATGAGGGGGTCGCCGTCATGCTCGCCGGCGCCGCACGTGCACGTCGCCGCTTCGAGGGGATGGAGTTCCTTCTCGTCGGCGACGAGTCGCGCATTCGTGACGGCCTGAAGACGCATCCGAATCTGGCCGCCGCGTCGGAGATCGTCCACGCGGCCGAAATCGTTGCGTCCGATGCCAAGCCGAGCCAGGCGATCCGCCGCGCCAAGACCACCTCGATGGGAATCGCCATCGATCTGGTGAAGCAGGGGCGTGCCGGTGCGGCCGTGTCCTCGGGCAATACCGGCGCGCTGATGGCGATGGCCAAATTGTCGCTCCGCACCATGGCGGGGATCGACCGGCCGGCGCTTGCCGCGCTGATGCCGTCGCTCGGCGCCAACGACACGGTGATGCTCGATCTCGGCGCCAATACCGAGGTAGACGAGCGCAACCTCGTCCAGTTCGCCGTGATGGGCGCGGCCTATGCGCGCACCGCGCTCGATCTCGCGCGCCCGCGCGTGGCGCTGCTCAACATCGGTACCGAAGAGATGAAGGGCACCGACAGCATCCGCGATGCTGCCGCCCAACTGCGTGCGGCCAAGCATCTCCCGCTCGATTTCACCGGTTTCATCGAAGGCAACCGGCTGTCGCGCGGCGATGTCGACGTGATTGTCTGCGACGGTTTCTCGGGCAATATCGCGCTCAAGACCGCCGAGGGCACCGCGCGCTTCGTGGCCGATCTGCTGCGCCGTGCGTTCAGTTCTTCGCTACGCTCCAAGGTCGGTTTCCTGATCTCGAAGCCGGCGACCGACCTGCTGCGCCACCATCTCGACCCGAACAACCATAATGGTGCCGTTTTCCTGGGGCTGAACGGCATCGTCGTGAAGAGCCATGGCGGCGCGAACGAAGTCGGCGTGGATACCGCGATCGGCTTCGCTGCCAAGATGGTGCGCGACGAACTGACCCGGCGTATTGCCGAGGATCTGGGGAACTTCGAGGCCAAGGCCGCGTAAGTACGAGGTAGAAGGGGTCGCATGACCGTACGTTCGGTGATTCTCGGCACGGGTTCCGCCCTGCCGGCACAGCGTGTTTCCAACGCGGAGCTGGCGGAGCGCGTCGATACCAGCGACGAATGGATCGTCGAGCGGACCGGTATCCGCTTCCGCCACATTGCGGGACCGGGCGAGACCACCGGTACGCTGGCCGCCGATGCCGCGCGCGCGGCGCTGGAGTCGTCGGGTATCGAGGCGTCGTCGATCGACCTGATCGTGCTGGCCACCGCCACCCCGGACCAGACCTTCCCCGCCACCGCGACGCGCGTGCAGAACGCGCTGGGCATCCTCGATTGCGTCGCCTTTGACGTGGCGGCGGTGTGCTCGGGCTTCCTCTACGCCGTGCAGGTCGCCGATTCGATGCTGCGCGCCGGCGTCCATCGCCGCGCGCTGGTGATTGGCGCCGAGACCTTCAGCCGCCTGCTCGACTGGGAAGACCGCACCACCTGCGTGCTGTTCGGCGACGGTGCCGGCGCGATCGTGCTGGAAGCGCAAGAGACGCAGGGCGACGCGCCGCAGGGCATCCTCTCCACCAAGCTCCACGCCGATGGCCGCTATAACGACCTGCTGTATGTCGATGGCGGCGTGTCGACCACCGGCACCGTCGGCAAGCTGCGGATGAAAGGGCGCGAGGTGTTCCGCCACGCCGTGACCAATCTCGCCTCGGTAATGCAGGAATCGCTCGATGCCGCCGGGCTGCAGCCCGGCGATGTCGATTGGGTGGTGCCGCACCAGGCCAATGCCCGCATCCTCGATGCCACCGCGCGCAAGCTCGATCTCGCGCCCGAAAAGGTGATCGTCACCGTCGATCGCCACGCCAACACCTCCGCCGCCTCGGTGCCGCTCGCGCTGGACGCGGCGGTGCGCGACGGGCGGATCCAGCGCGGCGACCTACTCGTTTTGGAAGCGATGGGCGGCGGGTTCACCTGGGGTGCAGCCGTCGTGCGCTTCTGAGCGTTCACGACCATCCCAAATTGGACGAGCTACGTGTTTTTCCAGAATATGTCTGAGGCGTTACTGGCGCTTCAAGATCATTCTTGATAGCGCGTAACAATCTGATACGGGTACCCCAGTACACGAAAGGAATTGCTGGAATGAATGCTGCGGGAACGCTGACCAGGGCAGACTTGGCCGAGTCGCTGCATCGCGAAGTGGGGCTGTCGCGCGCCGACGCCTCGCGGATCGTCGAGCAGATCCTGAAGCACATGTGCGAGGCACTGGCGAAGGGCGAGAATGTGAAGATCTCGGGCTTCGGCAGCTTCGTGCTGCGGGACAAGGGCGAGCGGGTCGGCCGCAACCCCAAGACCGGGGTGGAGGTGCCGATCGCACCGCGCCGCGTGCTTACCTTCCGGGCCAGCCAGATGATGCGGGATCGCATCGTCTCAGCCCGCTGAGGCCCGCCATGCCGGCGACCGAGAAGGCCGCCGGCGCGTTGCGGACCATAGGTGAGCTCGCCGCTGAAATCGGCAGGCCGCAGCATATCTTGCGCTATTGGGAAACGCGGTTTCCCCAGCTGAAGCCTCTCACCCGTGCGGGCAACCGCCGGTATTATCGACCCGAAGACGTGGCGCTGGTGCGCCGCATCCACCATCTCCTCAGCGAGGAGGGCTACACCATCCGCGGCGTGCAGAAGCTGCTGGCGGATGAAAAGGCGGCACGCGGCCGAAGCAAGGCCGCCGAGCTGCAGGCGATCCGGGACTCGCTGTCCGACGCCCTGAAAGAAGACTGCTAGACCCTAGGCATCGGGTCCCAGGCTGGGATCCAGATCGCGCGGACGCACGAACCGGACGAGTTCGGCGTCCGCGCGGGACACCTCGGCCCAATGCGACACGTCGAAGCGCAGTTCGGCGAGCGTCGCGGTGGGGAATTTCTGTTCGACCTGGTCGCGCAAGGGGCCGGGCGCGGAGACGCGATCGAGCACCAGCTCCTCCAGCCCCGGATTATGCCCGGAAAGCAGCACCACATCGGCCGCATCGGGCAGCGCCTCGATCGCGTCGAGCAGCGTGCCGAGCGAGGCGAGATAGAGGCGCTTGTCCCAGGCGGGCGCGATCGTCTCGCCATAGCCGTTGGAAACCTGCGCCAGCGTTTCCTCCACTCGTACCGCCGGCGAGGCCATGGCATGGTCGAAGCGCAGACCCTGCTCGCGCAGATAGCGGCCCATCGCCACTGCCGCGCGCCGGCCCTTGGGATTCAGCGGCCGATCGAAATCGCGCGCCACCGGATCGTCCCAACCGGACTTGGCGTGGCGGAGGACGAGAAGGGTCTTCATGCTTCCCCGAGTTTGACGCTGGCGGCTTCGCCCGCCTCATGCCGCAACGTGGGCCCCAAGGAAAGCCGAACCCGCTCGACCGCTGCATCCAGCGTCGTGCGGGTGATCCGCGTGCCCGGCGGAAAGGCATCGAGCAGCCGCGACGGAGTGGCGGCGGAGAGCAGCACGAAGGCACCGCGATCGTCGGCACGGCGGATCAATCGTCCGAACGCCTGGGCGAGCCGGGCACGGACGATGCGGTCGTCATAGGCCGAGCCCCCGCCCGCCAGCCGCCGTGCGGCATGGAGCACGCTCGGCTTGGGCCAGGGCACGCCCTCCATCACCACCAGCCGCAACGAATCGCCGGGTACATCGACGCCGTCGCGAAGGGCATCGGTGCCGATCAGCGAGGCGCGCGGATCGTCGCGGAAGATGTCGACCAGCGTGCCGGTGTCGATCGGGTCGACATGCTGGGCGAGCAGCGGCAGCCCGTCGCGCGCCAGCCGGTCGGCGATGCGGGCATGGACTGCGCGCAGGCGACGGATCGCGGTGAACAGCCCGAGCGTGCCGCCGCCCGCCGCGGCGACCAGCCGGGCATAGGCGTTGGCCAGCGTCGCCATGTCGCCGCGCTTGACGTCGGTGACGATCAGCACCTCGGCCTGGTTGGGATAGTCGAACGGGCTCTTCGCCTCGAAGCGCTGCGCAGGGCGGAGCAGATGGACGCTGCCCGAGCGCGCCTCGGCCACGTCCCAGTCGCCGCCGGCGCGCAGCGTCGCCGAGGTGACGAGCACGCCATGCGCGGGCTCCAGCACCGTCTTGGCGAGAGGTTTGGCGGGATCGAGCCAGTGGCGGTGCAGGCCGATATCGAATTCGCGGCCCTCGACGCGGTCGACCGCCAGCCAGTCGACGAATTCGGGATCGGCCGGGCCGCCGATCCGGGCGATCAGCGCGAGCCAGGCGCCGACCGTGTCCACTCGCCAGCCGAGCGAGGCGATCGCGCCCTCGATGCGGGCGCGCGCCGGCCCGTCCATCCAGTCGGGCGCTTCGGCGAGCACCGCCTCGAGCCGGCGGCCGAGCACCACCATCGGGCGGAGCAGCGCATCGAGCGCGGCGGTGGCGGCGCCGGCAGCCTCGACCAGCGCGGCATCGGGTTCGGTGAGCTCGGTCTCCAGCCCATAGCCTGCGTCTGCCGCGCCATTGACGTCGCGCGCATAGACCAGCCCGCGCACCGCAGCGAGCAGCGCCTCGATGGGCCCGAAGGGCTCGCCTTCGTTGAGGCGCTGGAGCCAGCCGTCGCTCGGCAGCGCGCGGGCGGCATCGACCGCTTCGGAGATCGCCCGACCCCCGGCGTCGTCATAGCTGGCGACGTCCGAGAGGCGGGCGGCAAGGCCCCGGCGTCGTCCGCGCGAGCCGGACTCGGGGCCGGTCAGCCAGCGGCGCAGCTCGATCGATTCCTGGCCGGTCAGCGCGACCGAGAACATCGCATCGGCCGCATCGAACAGGTGGTGGCCCTCGTCGAACACATAGCGGGTGGGGCGCGTCTGGTTCTCCCGCCCCCGCGCGGCGTTGACCATCACCAGCGCGTGGTTGGCAATGACGATATCGGCATCGGCGCTGGCCCGGGCGGCGCGCTCGATGAAGCATTTCCGGTAATGCGGGCAGCCGGCATAGATGCACTCGCCGCGGCGATCGGTGAGCGCGGTCGAGCCGTTGCGGCGGAACAGGGTGGGCAGCCAGCCGGGCAGGTCGCCGCCGATCATGTCGCCGTCCGCCGTATAGGCCGCCCAGCGCGCGACCAGCTGGGCGAGAATCGCCGCGCGGCCCGCAAACCCGCCCTGCAGCGCATCTTCGAGATTGAGCAGGCAGACATAATTCTCGCGGCCCTTGCGGGTGACGATCCGCGCGCGGCGCTGCTCGGCATTGGGAAACAGCCGTTCGCCTTCGTTGCCGAGTTGGCGTTGCAGCGCCTTGGTGAAGGTCGAGACCCAGACCGGCCCGCCCGACTTCTCCGCCCAGAGCGAGGCGGGCGCCAGATAGCCGAGCGTCTTGCCGATCCCCGTGCCCGCCTCGGCCAGCACCATGTTGGGCGTGTCCGGTACGCTGCGCGGGACGAAGGCCTGGGCGGCGGCCTCGGCATAGTCGCGCTGGCCCTGGCGACGCTCGGCGCTGGCGCCGGTGAGGCGGGCGAGCCGTTCGGC
>JAPJRE010000270.1 GCA_030824725.1 Sphingomonas sp. | reverse complement strand
ACGCTGCGGTGACGGTCGAGACCATCGCAGTCGCCGGCCGCACCACCCCCGGCACGCTGCTGCTCGACGGGCTGGAGCTGACCCGCGGCCTGGCACTCGGCGAGGGCGCGCTGTCCGAACTTTCGCTCCGCCACGTCACGCTGCGCAATCCCGGCGGCACCGCGATCACCGCCGCCAAGCCGCCGTTCGAACTCACCCTGCGTGCCGAGCGCAGCATCATCGGGCGGATCGCGCCCGCCGACGGCATCGAGAGCGGGGGCAGCAGGCTGGTGCTGGCCGATTGCATTGTCGCCGTGGACGAGGCTGCGGGCGCGGCGATCGACCTGCCGCACTTCGATGCCGACTGCGCCAATCTCACCGTGTTCGGCGACGTCTCCCTGCGCGAGATCACGGCAACCAATGCGATCTTCACGGGCACGGTGCATGCCGCGCGCACCCAGACCGGTTGCCTGCGCTATTCGTGGATCGAGGCCGGCGAGGCGCTGCCCCGCCGCTTCCGCTGCCAGCCCGCCATGGCGCTTGCCGCCGCGGCCGAGGCGAAGGGCGCGCCGCTCAGCGATGACGAGCGGGACCTCGCCACCTTCAGCGCGCGCCCGCGCTTTCTCGATGTCGCGCTCGATGAGCCGATGGTCGCGATGCTCCACCCGCGGTGCAGCGCCGCGATCGTCCGCGGCGGCGAGGGGGACACGGAGATGGGGGTGTTCGCCCGCGCCGCGACCGGGCTGCGGATGGAGAACATGACCCGCTTTTTCGACGATTATCTGCCCTTCGGCCTCGACGCCGCGCTTACCGACGATGCGCGCTCCGCCGCGATCGTCGCGAGGAGGAACCGCCCATGACATTGAGGAACGACGCCACCCGCCTGGCCATTCCGCTGCGGGATCCGCGCAGGCCTCGCATGGTCGTGCCGCGCCAGGGCCAGGTGCTGCTCGATACCGACATTGCGGGGATTTCCGCGCTGACGCTCGACCGTGTCGAAATCGCCGATGCGGACATGATCGGCGCGCCCGGCCGGCTGGCGGTGCCGGCGGCCGCGCCGGGTTTCGCGGTCTCGGCCGTCAGCCTCGCGGGCGGCAAGGTGGATTGCACCGTGGGCGCCGGGCGGGGGTATCTCGGCGGCTGGCTGGTGGAGAACCCTGCCGAGTTCACCCTCTCCGCCACCAGCGGCGCCAAGATCCAGCCGCATCCATGGGCCTCGCCCGCCGCCGTGCCGCCGGTTGTGATCGGCCTCAAGGCGGTCGTGCGGCTGGTCGATCCGGTCGAGGATAGCGCGCTCGCAGATCGCGCCCTAGGGGACGCCCAGGCCTCCGGCCGCGCGCTGGTCGATTGGCAGGCGTTCGCGCTGCCGGTCGCCGCGCCCGTGCCGCTCGCCTGCGCTGACGTCCTCGCGCTTCCGGCATGGCAGGCGCTGATTGCACCCTCCTCCGCGAAGCTCCAGTTCATCAAGGCGCAGCCGCCGGCCTCCACCGATCCGTGCTCGCTCTCGGAATCGGGCGGCTATACCCGGCTCGAAAACCTGCTCTACCGGGTGGAGGTCCATCGCGGCGTGCTGGCGGATGATGCGCCGCCCGTCGGCATCGATGGGCCGCGCTACAAGCTCGAGGGCGTGCAGCTCAAGCTTTCGCGCAGCAATGCCAGCGTGCTGGCGCGGATCGACAAGATCGACGGCCGGATCTTCAAGGTCTCGCCCGCAGCGCTCGATCCGCGCGCCTGGTTCGCCGAGGGCCAACTTGCGGAACTGGTCTCGATCCATGACGACGTCGATACCGCGGCGGCGCATGCCACCGAGCGCCTGTTCCGCGTCGCGCGCGTGACCGACGACGAAGTCGAGCTGGTCGATCGCTCCGGCACCGACAGCGTGGCCAAGGTCGCGGCGGTCGCGGACGGCAGCTGGTTCCTGCGGATGTGGGAGTGCCTGCCCGATGCCGCCGAAGTCGCGGTCGTCGCGCTCGATGCCAGCGGTACGCACTCCACCGTCATCAACCTCGGCGACGGGATCGCGATCCAGCTCGCGGGTGCTGCCTCGGCCCGGTTGCGGCGCGGCGATTACTGGACCTGCGCGATGCGCGCGGACGGCACGATCGAATGGTCCGATGGCGCTTTCTCCCTGCCGCAGGGCGCGGAGCGCCGCTATGCCCCGCTGGCCGCGATCAACGCGGGGCCCGCGGTCGAGGATTGCCGGATCGCCATCGCCAGCCTTGCGGACCGGCAGCTCCTCTATCGCGGCGGCGACGGGCAGGAAGCCATGCCCGATCCGACCAAGCCGGCCCAGCGCGTTCCGCTCGCCTCGAAGCTGCGCATCGCGGTGATGCGCGGCGAGCACCCGGTCGCCGGCGCGCGGGTGGACTTTGCGGTGAAGGATTTGCCGGCGGGTAAGACCGCGCAACTCGTCTGGCAGCCGCCGGCGGGTCCGTCCGCCAGCGGCACGACGATCGCCGCGACCACCGGCCCCGACGGCCTCGCCGAAGTGGCATGGGAAATCGATCCCACCGTCAAGACGCAGCGGGTGGAAGCCCGGCTCGTCCCGGCGGCGGCGATGCCGGCGCAACCGCCGCTGCTCTTCACCGCCAATCTCAGCCTGGCGAGCGCCACCGGCTTCGATCCCAAGGCCATTCCGATCTTTGCCGGCATCACCGACGTGCAGCGCGCGCTTGAGGCGGTGGCGGGGATGCAGCAGGCCGGCTGCGCCACCTATGTGCTGACGCCGCAGAACTGGCTGGACGTGCTCCAGGGGCTCAAGCCCAAGGAGGACGCGAAGCTCTGCTTCCAGCGCGGCGAGTTCAAGGCCGAGAAGCGGGTCGAGCTCACCGGCCTCGGTCACCTCTCGCTGTGCGGTGCGGGGGAGGGCACGCGGCTGGTCGTATCGACGGGCGAATGTGTGCTGGCGTTCACCGAATGTGTCTCCGTCCATGTCGCGCACCTGGCGGCGGACTCGCCCGATGGCGCGCAGCCGAACGCGCGCGGGCCGCACGTGACGGGGCGGGGCGGCACGCTCACCTTCATCGATTGCCCGGACGTGACGGTGGAGGACTGCGCGCTTTCCTGTGCCGGGCAGGCGGTGACCGAACGCACCTGCCTCACCATCCGCGGCAGCGACGGGAGGAAGGACGGCAACACCGAAAGGCCTTCGCGGCCGCTCGACCGGGTCCGCGTCACCGGCAATCGTTTCACCGTCGGCTTCGCGCAGGACGGCGTGCTCGTCACCGAGGCGCGGGACTGCCTGATCCATGACAACATACTCGTCGCCGCGCCGCTGCCGGAAGGCGTGGACAAGCGCCGCGTGATCCTGAGCCGCACCTTCCGCGATGCGATGATGCGGGCGCTGGTGCCCGCCGACGCGATCCGCAAGGGCCCCACGCCGCCGGCCGACGACGGCCGTTCCCGGTTCCTGGCGGCAGGGAAATTGCGCGCCAGCTTCGTCTCCGACGTGCCGCAATCGGTGTGGGACAAGCTGGCCGCCGCACACCCCCCGACCGAGGCGGACACGGCCTCGACCGAGGCCTTCGCCAGCTATGCGGGCAAGCTGTTCCACACGGCGGCGGCCGACACCGGGCTGGTCCGCAAGTTCGCGCCAGACGTGCTCCGCGCCGAGCGCGACGGCGCGACCGAGTTCACCCCGGCGGTACGTGCCGCGTTCCTGCGCAAAGGCGCGATCCGCGTCAGCGATGCGGGCGCGGCACCAGCGGCCCCGGCCAACGCTGCCGCTGCGGCACCGGGCACGGGCGCGGCGTCGCTCTCCAGCGTCAGCGTGGCCGGACTGGCCAAATTCCCCTCGGTGCTCGGCGAAGGCGCCTGGCAGACTCTGCTCGACCGCGTGCCGATCGGCAGCACGGTGGTCACCCCGAAAGGCGTTCGCGAGCATCTGGAGAAGGCAGCGCGCGTGGCGCTCACCGATGCGAAGCTGCGCGATCGGATCGCGGGCATGCGCAAGTGGTTCGACGGCCAGGTCGAGGCGCTCGGTGCCTGGGCGCGGCAGGCGATCACGGTCGGCGGAAACCATGTCGGGCATTGCGTGATTTCGGGGAACCGCATGACCGGCTTTGCCCAGGCCGTGCATGTCGGTGCCAGCACACACAGCGCGCGGCAGGAAACGGTTTCCTTCGCCAGCGTGACGGTGACGGGCAATATCGCCCAGCTCTTCACCCAGGGCGATCTCGTCTATTCGATCGCAGGCATTTTCGTCGGCAATGCGGAAACCATCCGGATCGAGAACAATGTGCTCGATCCCGTGCCGGGGGCAAAACAGGTTTTCGTCCGTTCGGCGATCCGCGTCTGGGGCCGGCTGGGCCACTTCCTCGTGGTGGAGAAGAACCGTCTCGGCGTGGGCAAGTTCGGAGTCTGCATCCGCTCGATCGACAATTTCGATTCGGAGATTCGTGGCATGATGTGGCTCGTTGCCGATAATGTCGGTATCGTGCAGGCGTCGTCCGATCTTCTGCGGATCCCTTCCTGGGTAGAGAAGCGCTACAACCGCGCCTGAAAGACCTTGCTCTACGTCATGAAAAATGAGAGTATCGCAGCGCGTCACCAGCCTAGGCATTCGCACAGACTACTGTGCTTTTTGGTTGCATAGGTTCGAGTCAGCTGGGGAGCAATCAGGGCGGCGTCCGGACCACGGACGCCGCTTTCTGTTTGGCCGCCGGTCGCGCCTTCCCGATCAGCCCTTTCCGTCGCCATCCTTTGCCGATCGACTCGCCGCCGCGGTGCGCAGGAGCAGTACTCCGTGCGCTGCGATCGGCAGCCGGGTGATGCCGGCGAGCGGCCGATCGGCGAAGACGTCGCGGATCGCGCCGAGCGTGGCGCCGTCGATGTCGCCGGGCGACAGGTCGACGAGGCGTGCCGCCGAACTGCGGTTGAAGATAGCGATCGCCGTACCGCCATCGGCCAGCGGCTTCCGCCACAGCTCGATGCCGCCGTCCGCGCGGACGCGGCGCGCTTGCGCCCCCAGCGGGTCCTGGTCGATGGCGATCACGCCGCGATGGTCGAGCAGCGCTCTGGTCGCCGCCGACATGGTGCGCAGGTCGTGGCCCATGATCAGCGGCGCCGCCTGCATCGCCCACAGCGCCATGTGCGTGCGATACTCGTCCTCGGTCATCCCGCCATTGCCGACCTCGAGCATGTCAGGATCGTTCCAGCCGCCGGGCCCGGCATGGGGGAAGCGCGGGTTCCGCTCGAAGCCGATCTCGCTCATCTTGGCATAGTCGTCGGTGATGTCGCCGGTCGTCCGCCAGAGATGGCCGCCGACCGAGCGCCCCCAGCCTGCGACGTCGAACCGGCCATATTCGCACAGCGAGTAGAGGATCGGGCGGCCGGTCGCGCGCAGTGCCGTGCCCATTTCCTGATAGGCCTGCCGCACCGTCAGCGCGGTGTCGTAGAACCATTCGCCCGAGCAGAGATCGTATTTCACATAATCGACGCCCCAGGCGGCGAAGGTCCGCGCGTCCTGCGCGACATGGCCGTAGCTGCCTTCATAGCCGGCGCAGGTGCGCGGCCCGGGCGAGGTGTAGAGCCCCAGCTTCAGGCCGCGGGCGTGGACATAGTCGGCCAGCGCCTTCATGTCCGGGAAGCGGGCGTTGGGGCGTAGCGCGCCGTCGCGCCCGCGGGTGCCCTGCCAGCCATCGTCGATGTTGACATAGACATAGCCCGCGTCGCGCAGCCCGCTGGCAACCATCGCGTCGGCGATCGCGCGGATCGTCGCGGCGTCGATGCGATCGGCGAACTTGTTCCAGCTCGACCAGCCCATCGGCGGCGTTGCGGCCGAATTGTCGGGGGCGAGCGCCCGGAGCC